>NZ_JAFREH010000008.1:0-127322 GCF_017377625.1 Faecalibacterium sp. Marseille-Q3530
GGGGTCTGGCTGCGGGAGGGGCGTCTGACCCTGCGGCGGCAGCGGGGCATCTATCTGCACAGCATCTGCGTCTTCCATCCGGACATCTGCCTGACGGCCCGGCAGTCGCCCTGGGCCGTCAATGCAGACCGCACCAATCTGACCGTCGCCTTCCCCGGTTTTGTCCGGCTGACGGTGCGCAGCATCCCGTGGCGGGACGCACAGAAATGTTTTGAATTTTTGGAAAGAAGTCGAATCTTATGATAAAAACGATCCTTTTTGATCTGGACGGCACCCTTCTGAACACCATCGACGACCTGGCCGATGCAGGCAACTGGGTCTGCGCTCAGCACGGCTGGCCCACCTTTACGGTGGAGCAGTTCAAGCACATGGTAGGAAACGGCATCCCGAAGCTGGTGGAGCGCTTTTCGCCCGCCGATGCCCGGTCGCCCGAACGGCTGGCCGCGACGCTGGCCGAGTTCACGGCCCGGTACGATGCCCACAAGGAAGACAAGACGGCTCCCTATCCCGGCATCCCGGAGCTTCTGGACGCCCTGAAGGCCGAAGGCATCCAAACCGCCGTCTTTTCCAACAAGGCAGACCCGCTCTGCGGGAAGATCATCGCACACTACTTCGGCACCGGTCGGTTCGAGCTTGTCCGGGGCAACCGCCCGAATGTGCCCACCAAGCCCGACCCCACCGGCGTCTATGCCCTGATGCAGGACCTCGGTGCAGAGGCTGCCAGCACCCTTTTCGTGGGCGACAGCGATGTGGATATCCTGACCGGCCACAACGCCGGTCTGCCCGCCATGGGCGCGCTCTGGGGCTTCCGGGGCGAAGCGGAGCTTACCGCAGCCGGAGCCGACGCTTTGGCCGCCGTGCCGATGGACATTCTGGAATTTGCCCGGAGAGGGTGATCTTTGTTTTCATAAAGTTTACGGGCAGTTCATTGCATTCCGGGGCCTTCTTTCTTATAATTTGATTCAAATTTGAATCACACTGGAATCATCTGGAGGTATCCCCCTATGGCAGCTGAAAAGAAAGCATCCCCCAACGTCGAGAGCCGCCTGCGCCACAACATCCTGAAAATGCCGCAGGAGGTCTATCAGGCCAGCGGCATCGTCATCAACGGGCGGCGGCTGAAGAGCTTCGTCTTCACCACCGACCTCGCCATCATCCGCAACTGCGATGCCGACGCCGTCTTCGCCGTCTATCCGTTCACGCCTCAACAGGCCATCAGTGACGCCATCATCAAGGCCTCTTACATCCCGGTGTTCTGCGGCGTGGGCGGCGGCACCACCCACGGTGTGCGCACCCTGAACCTGGCCCGCGACGTCGAGAGCCAGGGTGCCATGGGCGTCGTGCTCAACTCCCCCATTTCCGACCTGAATCTGCTGGCGGTCTCGCGGGTGGTGGACATCCCGGTCATCATCACCGTGACCAAAGCGGACACCGACATCCGTGCCCGCCTCGATTCCGGTGCATCCATCCTGAATGTGGCGTGCAGCACCGACACGCCCCGCATCGTGAAGAAGATCCGCGATGCGTTTCCGGATGTCCCCATCATCGCCAGCGGCGGCAAGACCGGCGAGAGCATCTCGGCCACCATCGCCGCCGGTGCCAACGCCATCACCTACACTCCGCCGTCCCCGGCCATCCTGTTCAAAGAGATGATGGAAAAGTACCGGGAGTGACGACACGGAAAACGCCCCATGTTCGAGCGGCTGCGGCAGTGCAGCCGCTCGTTTTTTCGGGCTGTACCGGAGATCTGAAAAAAATTTGATTTTTTTCAGAAATAATTGTTGACAAACAGGCGAGTTCTGGATATAATAATAAAGCACCGTTCAAGTGCGCAAACAAAATATGGCGGCATAGCTCAGTTGGCTAGAGCATTCGGTTCATACCCGAAGTGTCACCGGTTCAAATCCAGTTGCCGCTACCAAGTTACAGAGTTTCGCTAAGATAAGGGGGACGGTCGTCCGCAATAGTGGATGATGAATGTCGGAGGTTTTAGCGAAGCTCTGTATTTATAAGGCCCGTTGGTCAAGCGGTTAAGACACGGCCCTTTCACGGCTGTAACATGGGTTCGATTCCCGTACGGGTCATAAAAGCGTTCAAGCAAAGGCTTGAACGCTTTTATTTTTTGCCCGCACGGGAATCGAACCGGGCGGCGGTGCAAAGCACCGTAAGCAATCAGCCCTGTAGGCTGTTGCTTAGCCCGCGGGTCCCAGCGTACCAGGAATGTCTACGAGGCGAGACTGCCGTGAAGAAATCGTCCCCCATCAACAACAAACACCCCGCTCGATCGTCTGCGTCAGCAAACGGTAAAGCGGGGTGTTTTCAACATCTTATTGCATTGCTGTGGAAAGCTGTGTGGTCCGCTCTCAGCCCTTCTTGTGGGTTGGGACCATGACCTCCAGGCCGCCCATGTAGGGCTGCAGGACCTTGGGGATGGTGACCGAGCCGTCGGCCTGCAGGTGGTTCTCCAGGAAGGCGATCAGCATACGCGGAGGTGCCACGCAGGTGTTGTTCAGCGTGTGGGCCAGATAGGTCTTGCCGTCCTTACCCTTGACGCGGATGTGCAGGCGGCGGGCCTGTGCATCGCCCAGGTTGGAGCAGGAGCAGACCTCGAAGTACTTCTGCTGGCGGGGGCTCCAGGCCTCGATATCGCAGCTCTTGACCTTCAGGTCTGCCAGGTCGCCGGAGCAGCAGTTCAGCTGACGGACGGGGATCTCCATGTTGCGGAACAGCTCCACAGAGTTCTTCCACAGCTTCTCATACCAGTCGGCGCTCTCTTCGGGGCGGCAGACGACGATCATCTCCTGCTTCTCGAACTGGTGGATGCGGTAGATGCCGCGCTCCTCGATGCCGTGGGCGCCCTTCTCCTTGCGGAAGCAGGGGCTGTAAGAGGTCAGGGTCAGGGGCAGCGTTGCCTCGTCGAGGGTCTGGTCGATGAAGCGGCCGATCATGGTGTGCTCGCTGGTGCCGATCAGGTACAGGTCCTCACCCTCGATCTTGTACATCATGGCGTCCATCTCCGGGAAGGACATCACGCCCTGCACCACGTTGCCGTGCATCATGAAGGGCGGGATGACATAGGTGAAGCCCTTGTCGATCATGAAGTCACGCGCATAGGCCAGAACGGCCTCGTGCAGGCGGGCGATGTTGCCCAGCAGATAGTAGAAGCCATTGCCGGCCACGCGGCCTGCAGCGTCCATATCAATGCCGTCGAAGCTCTCCATGATCTCGGTGTGGTACGGGATGGGGAAATCAGGCACGACGGGTTCGCCGAAGCGCTGTGCCTCGACGTTGTAGGTGTCATCGGGGCCGATGGGCACGCTGGGGTCGATCATCTGAGGGATGGAGTACATGATCTCCTGGATGCGGGCGGCGAGCGTTGCCTCCTCGGCTTCCAGCTCTGCCATCTTGTCTGCGTCGGCCTTGACGGCGGCGTTGTTGGCGTCGATCTGCTTTTGCAGCTCAGCCTTCTGTGCCTCGTCGGTGCACTTCTTCAGCTGGCCGAACAGCGGGCCGTTGGCCTTGCTCAGCTTGTTGCGGGCAGCCTTGAGGGATTCGACCTCCTTCAGGCACTCACGGTACTTGGCGTCCTTCTCAACGACCTCGTCCACGAGGGGGAGCTTGGCGTCCTGGAACTTCTTCTTGATGTTTTCCTTGACCGCGTCCGGATTCTCACGGACAAATTTGATATCAAGCATGATTTACTCTCCTTACTCTATTTCATTCGCGCGGGGGCGCATCGTCCCCGTGCCGTTCAAAGGCGGGAGCCCGCCCTCAATCGCATGATTGTTGATACTGGCCCAGCAGATTTGCAAAGGCCCGGAGCTGATCGTCCGAATAGAAATGCACCGTCAGCCTGCCCTTGCCGCCATGGTATGCAACGTTGACTTCGCTGCCCAGCACTTCTTTCAGGCTCTCCTCTACCTCCACCGGCAACGTGTCGATGGGGGCCGGTTCGGCGGGGCCTTTGGCGGGCCGTGCCAGCTTTTTGCAGAGCACTTCGGCCTGCCGGACGTTCAGTTCATGGTCGGCGATCATCTGCGCGGCCTGCTCCTGCAGCTCCGGCGTGGGCAGGCCCAGGATGACCTTGGCGTGGCCGGTGTTGAGGAAGCCGCTCTTGAGCAGCTCCAGCACGTTTTCCGGCAGGTTCAGCAGGCGCAGGCTGTTGGCCAGCGCACTGCGGCTCTTGCCCAGCTTCCGGGCGGCCTGCTCCTGGGTCAGGTCGCAGCGGGTCATCAGCTCACGGATGCCCATGGCCTCTTCCACCGGGTCCAGGTCTTCGCGCTGCAGGTTCTCCACCAGCGCGATCTCCATGGCCTGCTCGTCGGTGACGTCCTTCACGACGACCGGCGCTTCGGTCAGGCCCGCCATCCGGCAGGCCCGCCAGCGGCGCTCGCCTGCCACGATGAGGTAGCCGCCGGACACCTTGGGCCGTACCGCGATGGGCTGGATGAGGCCGTGTTCAGCGATGCTGGAAGCCAGCTCGGCCAGTGTCTCGTCATCAAAGGTCTTGCGGGGCTGGTCGGGGTCAGGCTCGATCTCCCGCAGCGGCAGGGTCTCGATCTTTGCATTGTCGGGCTCAAAGCTGGGCGAAACGTCCTCGAACAGACTTTCCAGCCCTCGGCCGAGGCCCCCTCTTTTCTTTGCCATCTCCTTATACTTCCCCCTGCTTTACTTCTTCCAGCGCATTTTTCGGTTCGGCGGGTGCACTGCTGCCCTTGCCGCGCCGTTTGGCAGGCTCGTGCGGGCGGTTGTTCTTCACGAACTCAATGGCGAGGTCCATGTAGGCCTCGCTGCCCTTGCCCTTCGGCTCATAGAAATTGATGGGCTGGCCGTAGCTGGGCGCCTCCGAAATACGGATGGTGCGCGGGATGGTGGTCTTGTAGACCTTGGCCCCGAAGTACTTTTTGACCTGCTCCACGACCTGCATGGTCAGGTTCAGGCGGCCGGAGAACATCGTGAAGACCACGCCCTCAATGTCCAGATAGGGGTTGTACTTTTTGCGGATGGTCTTCAGGGTGCTGATGAGCTCAGACAGACCTTCCAGCGCATAATACTCGCACTGGATCGGGATCAGCACACTGTCGCAGGCGCACAGGCCGTTCAGCGTCAGCAGGTCCAGGCTGGGCGGGCAATCGATGAAGATGAAGTCATAGTCCTTCTGCACCTCGGCCAGCGCCTTGCGCAGGCGGCTCTCGCGGCCGGGCAGGTCGATCATTTCCAGGCTCGCGCCCGCCAGCCGGGTGTTGGAGCCGATGACGTCGGTGCGGAACTCGGTGTTCCGGATGGCCTGCCGGGCGCTCGCCTCGCCGATGAGCATCTCATACGTCCCCAGCTCGACGCTCCGCTTGGGGATGCCGTAGCCGGTGGTGGTGTTGCCCTGCGGGTCCAGATCCACGATGAGTACCTTTTTGCCCAGCGCCGCAACACAGGACGACAGATTGACGGCCGTGGTCGTTTTGCCCACGCCGCCTTTTTGGTTTGCAACTGCAACTATTTTTGCCACGCGCGTTTTCTTCCTCTCAGGAAAACTTTTTGTTCCACATGGAACATTCGAGGTCGGGCCGCCGTTTTCCCGTCTGCGGGCCCCTTTGTTCTTTAGTATAGCACATCAGCGCGGCTTTTTGAACCCGATTCTTTATAATTTTACGCGAAAACGGCCCCGCGTTCGCAGATTTTGCTTCCCCCGTTCGATTTTTTCAAATTCTTTCGCTTCCCGGCGCGTTTTTGATGTTGTTTTTTCGGCTCCGGATGTTCCACATGGAACATTTCTGCCCTCCCCTATTTCTGGGCCGCAGCAGTTGGGATGCGGACGGTGTACTCAATGTAGCCGTCCCGCTCCTCACGGTGGGCGGTGGCGGGTACGCCGTTGTCGGTCATCAGGCGGATGGCGTGGTCGATGGTGTTCACAAAGATGCGCACATCCTTGACCATCGAAATGCGGTGCTTGCCCTGCGACGTCTCGTTCAGCAGCTGGTCGATGTAAAGGTCGGTCGTGCGGGCGTTCATCTTCCGCTTGGCGATCATGATGAGGGCTTCGCTGCGGCGGTTCTCCGGCAGGCGGAGGACGGCCCGCGCGTGGCGCTCGGTCAGGCCGTTGTCCAGAATGAACTGCCGCTGGTCCCCTGTCAGCTGCAAAAGGCGGAGTTTGTTGGCCAGAGTCGGCTGTGCCATCCCCAGCCGTTTCGCTGCTTCGGCCTGCGTGCAGTCCCACAGGACCATCACATCCCGCAGGCCCTGCGCCTGCTCAAATGGGTTCAGGTCTGCCCGCTGCAAATTTTCGAGCAGGCCAAGCGCGGCGGTGCGCTGGTCGGTGAAGTTGCAGACGATGGATGGGATGGTCCCCATCTTCGCCAGCTTGCAGGCGCGGAGCCGCCGCTCCCCCGCAACCAGTTCATAGCCGCTGTCGGTCTTCCGCACCGTGATGGGCTGCAACAGACCGTTTTCCCGGATGCTCTGGGCCAGCCCCGCAAGCTCCTGCTCATCGAAGGTCGTGCGCGCCTGATACGGCGAGGGATGGATGTCTTCCACCGGGAGCTGCACGATTTTTCCAGCGGATCTTCTACGTTCAAACATAAGAATACCCCTTTCACCAAAGTATGCGCTCGTTTTCAACAATTTCTCAGGAAAAGGTGGAAAACAAGCCTCGTTCCATCCCCAGTGTACCAGAAAACAAAACACCCTGCCAGAAGTTTCGTTCGGCAGGGTGCTTCAATTTTATTTCGATATTTCGTTATTTCAGCGGCGATTTTGCGATTTTTCCACCATTTCTGGGGTACGCTGTCGGAGTTTGCGAAATCTTTTTGCAGAGGATGAGGGTGCGGGTGTCGCCGCCGGGCAGATGCAGGGTGCGGGTCTCCTGATACGCGCCGCCCAGCTTCCGGATGGCGCCGCGGGCTGCCGCGAGTTCCTCCTCACCGGAAGCGCCCTTCATTGCCAGAAAGCTGCCGCCGACCTTGACCAGCGGCAGGCAGTATTCGGCCAGCATCGGCAGAGCCGCCACCGCGCGGGCCGAAGCAAGGTCGAACTGTTCCCGCCAGCTCTTGCGGGCTGCTTCCTCAGCGCGTTCCTTGGCGAACTCCACCCCGGTCAGGCCCAGCTGGCCGCAGGCATATTTCAAAAACTCCACCCGCTTGCCGGTCGGCTCCATCAGGGTCAGTTCCAGTTCCGGTTTGTAGATCTTGGTCACGATGCCGGGGAAACCTGCCCCTGCGCCGACGTCCACCATCTTCCCTGCCACTTCCGGCTGCGCGGCAAAGAGCAGGCTGTCGAGGAAGTGCTTGTCCTCGATGCCCTCCGGGTCGGTGATAGCGGTCAGGTTGACCTTCTGGTTATACTCCACCAAAATCTCTGCAAAAGCGTCCAGCTGGTCGAGCTGGGTCCCGGTCAGCGCAATGTTCCACGTGGAACACTTTTCTTCCAGTCTGTTTTTGTCGATCATCGTTTGTTCCTTTTCGTTTCAGGTGTTTTGCGTGTTCGGACGGGTCATTCCCCGGTGAGCTTTACGTAGGTCGGCGCATGGTGGCCTCTCCTTTTAGGAGAGGCCCTGGCATTCTCTCTCAATCTTTCCGGGGGCCTGCGGCCAGCGCGATGCTGAGCTGCGCCACATCCGAGGGCGACACGCCGGGGATGCGCCCCGCCTGCCCCAGATTCTTCGGGCGGATGCGCGCCAGCTTCTCGCGGGCTTCCAGCGTCAGGCCGGTCAGGGCCTCATAGGCGAAACCCTCCGGAATGAGCGTCTTTTCATGGCGGGCCACGTCGCGGATCATCCGATCCTGCCGGGCAATGTAGCCCGCATACTTGATCTCCGTCTCCAGCCGCTCGGCCAGCATGGGGGTGATCTCCTCCCCCCAGCCGATGACGCCCGCGAGGAGCGGATAGGAGATCTCCGGGCGGCGCAGCAGCTCTTCGGCGATGCCGCCCTCCGCTGCCGGGGCCAGACCCGCCGCTTCCATCGCGGCCCGCAGGTCGGCGGTGCGCAGATGCGTTTCGTGCAGGCGGCGGCGCTCTACGTTCAGAATGGCCTGTGTGTGCTGGTATCTGGCCCAGCGGTCATCCTGCACCAACCCATAGTCCCGGCCGATGGGGGTCAGGCGCTGGTCGGCGTTGTCCTGCCGCAGGGTCAGCCGGTATTCGCTGCGGCTGGTCATCATGCGGTAAGGGTCCATGACGCCCTTGGTCACAAGGTCATCCACCAGCGTACCGAGGTAGCTCGTATGACGCGGCAGAATGAGCTGTTCTTTGCCCAGTGCATTGCGGGCGGCGTTCAGGCCGGCCAGCAGCCCCTGCGCAGCCGCTTCCTCGTAGCCGGAGGTGCCATTGAACTGCCCCGCACCGTACAGACCGCGAACGTTCTTGCTCTCCAGCGTTGCTTCCAGACTGGTGGGGTCCACACAGTCGTATTCGATGGCGTAGGCCGGACGCATGATCTCGATGTTCTCAAACCCTTTGATGCTCCGGTAGAAGGCATTCTGCACATCTTCCGGCAGGCTGCTGGAAGCACCCTGTAAATACATCTCCTCGGTGTTCTCGCCGCAGGGCTCCACAAAGATGGGGTGGCGGTCCTTCCCTGCAAAGCGGACGACCTTATCCTCGATGGAGGGGCAGTAGCGCGGGCCGACGCCCTCGATCATGCCGCCGTAGAGCGGGCTGCGCTGGATGTTGTCCAGAATGATCCGGTGCGTCTCCGGGTTGGTGTAGGCGATCCAGCATTCCACCTTGTTGTGCATAGGCGCATCGGTCAGAAAGCTGAAGGGCTGCAGCTCATGGTCCGGGTCGCCGGGCTGGCATTCCAGCTGGGAGAAGTCGATGCTGCGCCGGTGGACACGGGCCGGGGTGCCGGTCTTGAACCGGCGCAGCGGCAGGCCCGCCGCCTTCAGGCTCTCGGTCAGGGCATTGGCGGCGTGCATCCCGTCCGGGCCGGAGGCATACCACGCATCACCCACAAAGATCTTGCCGCCGAGGTTGGTGCCCGTGGCGATGACCACGCATTTGGCCCCATACTCGCCGTTCAGCTGGGTCACAACCCCCTTCACATGGCCGTCCTCCACCTCGATGGAGACGACCTCCGCCTGATGGATGGCCAGACCCGGCGTCAATTCCAGTGCATGTTTCATATATTCGTGGTAGCGCTTGCGGTCGGTCTGGACGCGCAGCGCATGGACCGCCGGGCCTTTGCCCTTGTTCAGCATCCGGCTCTGCAGATAGGTGGCGTCCGCCGCCAGGCCCATCACGCCGCCAAGGGCGTCCAATTCACGTACCAGCGTTCCTTTTGCAGTTCCACCAATGCTGGGATTGCAGGGCATATTGCCGATGGCATCCAGGCTCATGGTGAACACCGCCGTCTTCGCGCCCAGCGTCGCAGCCGCATGGGCCGCTTCAATGCCCGCATGGCCTGCGCCGATCACAATGACGTCATAATCTCCTAAATGGTTCATTTTTACTTTCCCACACAAAATCGTTCAAATACTTCGTTGATGACCGCTTCCGACGCATTTTCGCCGGTCAGGTCACACAGGGCATCCAGGGCATCGTCCACGCAGACCGATACGGCATCCAGCCCGAACCCGCCCGCTGCGGCCTCCAGCGCACCGGCGACCGCTTCCCGCGCACGGGTGGCGGCGGCAAGCTGCCGCTGCCCCGAAAGGCTGGCAGCGTGGGGGTCGATCTGGTTCGTACCCAGCAGCCGCGCCACCGCCGAGGCGATGAGCTTCCGTGCCCCCTCCTCCTGGCAGCAGACCGGCAGCACCATCGCGAAATAGGACGCGATGACCTCCGCGTCGAACCGGGTCGGCTTGTCCTCCTTGTTGATGAGGGCAATGGCCGGGCGGCCCTCACACTTCCGGGCCAGCGCAAGATCCTCCCGCGTCAGCGGCTCCGAGCCGTCGAAGACGGCCAGCACCAGCCCGGCCTCGTCCAGCTTCTTCCAGCTGCGGCGGATGCCCTCGGCCTCGATGACGTCTTCGGTATCCCGCAGTCCGGCGGTGTCGAAGAGGTTCAGCCGGATGTCGCCCAGCCGGACGGCCTGTTCCACCACGTCGCGGGTCGTGCCCGCCACCGGGGTCACGATGGCCCGGTCGAACCCGGCCAGCAGATTCAGCAGGGTGGATTTTCCCGCATTGGGTCGGCCCACGATGGCGCAGTCCACGCCTTCGCGCAGAACGGCCCCGGCATCGTAGTTCCGGATGAGGACATCCAGTTCGTCCTTCACGCTGCCCAGCACGGCTTGCAGATGGGTCTCGTCCAGCTCCGGCACATCTTCCTCCGGGAAATCCACCCACGCGGCCAGATGGGCCTGCAAGCTGGTCAGGGCCTCTTTTTCGGCGGCGATCTTTCTGGCCAGCGCCCCGCCCAGCGAAGCATTGGCCAGCGCGGCCCCCTGTCTGCCATCCGCAGACACCAGATCCATGACGGCCTCGGCCTGGGTCAGGCTGAGTTTGCCGTTCAGAAAGGCGCGGCGGGTGTACTCGCCCGGCGCAGCAGGCGCAGCCCCGGCCTCGATGCAGCTTTCCACCAGCCTCCGGGCCACAGCGCTGCCGCCGTGGCAGCTCAGCTCCACCACGTCCTCGCCGGTGTAGCTGTGGGGTGCCCGGAAAAAGAGGGCGACCCCCTCATCGAAGGCGTCCTCCCCTTCCAGAAACGTTCCGAACAGGGCGGTGTAGCCCTTGGCCCCGGCCACGGTCCGATCCGGGTTCGCGGGGCGGAACACCCGCGCCGCCACGGCGTAGCTCTCCGGCCCCGAAAGGCGCACCACGGCAATGCCGCCTGCCCCCGGTGCTGTTGCAATGGCTGCAATGGTCGAATCCTGCATCTGTGTCCCCTCCCGCTGGTTTGAATCAAAATTTATTGTACCACGAACCGACGAAAAAGGGAAGTTTTTCTTCGCAGGCGGCCTGTGTGCAAAACAAAAGCTGCCCCTTCCCGGCAGTTTTCCACCAGAAAGGGGCAGCATGGTTCAAAACTCAGCGATCAGATCTCGATCTTGCCGAAGCTGAAATCGGCGAAATCATCCACGCGCTCGGTGCGCTTGGGTGCTACGGGTGCTGCATCCTCCGCGTCGCGGGGCGCATAGGTGCGCTCCGGCACACTGGAGCCGCGGCCGCTGCGGCTGCCTGCCGGGCGGGGTCCGCTGCGGTAGCCGCCGCGATTGCTGCCATTGCGGTCGCCGTTCCGGTTCCCGCGATAGCCGCCATTCCGGTTCCCACCATTCCGGCGGCCGTTGCCGCGCGGGCGGCGCTCGCCGTAGGTGTTGTCGGTCTGGGCATCGGGTGCGGTAGAGTAGATGACCACACGGCGGTCACGGCCTTCGCCCTTGCTCTCGCTGCGGACGCCCTCCATCTTGCCGATGGCAGAGTGGATGATGCGGCGCTCGTAGGGGTTCATCGGCTCCATGGCAAAGCTGCGGCCGGTCTTGCGGACCTTGGCACCGATGCGCTGCGCCAGAGCGGTCAGGTCGCTCTCGCGCTTGTCGCGGTAACCGGCCACATCCAGACCCAGCTTGATGTAATCGCCTTCCAGACGGTTGGCCACCAGGCTTGCCAGATAGGACAGGCTCTCCATGGTCTCGCCGCGGCGGCCGATGAGGGCACCCAGCTTCTCGCCATCCAGACGGATGATGGTGGCTTCGCCCTTCTGCACAGCGCTGAAGGTCACGTCATTGACGCCCATCCGGGTGATGACTTCCTGCAGGTATTCCACAGCGGCCTTGACCTTGCTGTTCTCTTCGATGTTGATGGGCACTTCCACCTCTTCGGCTTCCTCTGCGGGAGCAGCCTCTGCGACCGGTGCGGCCTCCTCCGCCTTTGGTTCCTCGGCCGGAGCAGCTTCCTCTGCCGCGGGTGCGGCGGGCGCTTCCACCTTCTCCTCCACGGGAGCAGCTGCCGGTGCCTCTGCGGCGGCGGGTGCCTCCGGAGCCTTGGGTGCATCGGGTTCTTCCACGCTGACCCGCACCTTGGCGGGGGTCAGCTTCAGGCCCAGGAATCCCGTCTTCTGCGGCATTTCCAGCACTTCGTAGCTCACATTCATATCCTCAGCCTGCACACCCAGCAGGGCGCAGGCCTTTGCGCGGGCTTCATCAACCGTCTTGCCGGTTGCTTCCTGAGTACGGATCATAACCGTTATTCCTCCTCTTTCTTGTTCAGCTCACTCAGCGGAACGGTGCGCTCGTCCTTGTAGCGCTCTGCGTCCAGCTGGCGGGCATACTCCAAGCGGCGCTTGTTCATCTCGCTGGCGGAGATGTTCTTCTCGACCGTCTTGCCGGTCTTCTCGTCGGTGACCTTGATGGTGGTGCTCTTCACACCGCGCTTCTGCTCCTTTTTGCGGGCTGCCATCTCCGCCAGAACTTCAGCCTTCACCTTTTCGGGGTCGTAGATCTTCTTCATGATGATGCTCTGCACGGTCATGAGGATATTGGAGACGACATAGTACAGGGAGAATGCACAGGGGACTGTGAAGCAGAAGAACAGATACATCAGCGGCATCATATACATGGTCAGCTTCATGCTGCCCTGCATCTGCTGGCCGGAGGCCTTCATGCTGATGTGGGTGGAAATGAACATGGTCACGATGGCCAGGACGGGGAAGATCAGCAGGGGCAGGTTCTCTGCGGCCAGGCTGTACTGGGGCACACGGGTCAGGTCGATGCCGAAGAAATCCATGTGCTGGCCGAACTCGGTGATGGTGCTGACCTGATCCGGGGTGAAGCAGCTGGTGACGGTGCTCTCGCCCGCGATGACCTGCGCAATGATGTTGGTGTCGCGGGTCACGGTAGTGAAGCTGATGCCAAGGGTCGTCAGGGCCTCACCGGCAGCGGTCAGAGCATCGGCACCGATGTGGAAGATGCGCTGCAGCGGGCGGTACACGACCTCGATGACGCCGAACATGACCAGGAAGTTGACCAGCATGGGCATACAGCCTGCGGTGGGCTTGTAGCCCTGCTCCTGCAGCTTCATCAGCTCTTCCTGCTGCTTGTCGGGCTTGTCGCGGTACTTCTTCTGGATGTCGGCGACCAGAGGCTGGTAGGCGGACATCCGGGCCATGCTCTTCTGCTGGTTGATCTGCAGCGGGATCTTGACGAGCGTGATCAGCAGGGTGAACAGGATGATGTCCCAGCCATAGTTCGGGATCAGCTTGTAGATCCACTCCATTACATAGCCGAGAGGCCAGCCGAGGATGTATAAAGGATTCATATCTTCGTCCATTCTGCCCCGCCTGTGGCGCGGGACGATAAATTTTTTATGAGAAGGACACACCGCCCACAGTTCGGTGCGTCACAAGAAGCAGATTTCTCCGTCTTGCTTTGCCCGCCAGGCCGTGCTGGCTGAAAAAGTGCGACGGTTTTTCAGGAGCGATGGCTCCGTCTGGCCCGGAAGAGCCGTGCGGCCGAGAGCTTCCGCTCCGGGCTGACCCACCTTCCCTTCGGGGGGACGGGGTCGTACCCCCAGCGGCCCAGCGGATTGCACCGGGCGATGCGGGCCGCGCCCAGCAGCAGCCCTTTCAGGCATCCATGGGTCTGGATGGCCTCCAGCGTGTACTGGCTGCACGAGGGCGAAAAGCGGCAGCTGCGCCCAAGGCCGGGGCTGATGAAGCGCTGGTAAAATCGGATGGGCGCGCAGAGCGCGTTCCGGCATCCCTGCGAAAAGCTCATTCCTGCGGGGCCGGCTTCTGAGCCGGCGGAACGGTGGCCGGGGGCTTGGCTCCCGGCTGTTTGGCCTTGTCCGGCAGACCGGCCTGTGCAAAGAGTTTGGCCACCACTTCGCTGAGCTGCCAGCTCTTGAGGTGCGGGGTGATGCCCCGCGCCACAAACACGAGGTCGTAGCCGCCGATGTTGTAGTCCAGATGCTCGTCGATGGCCGCCTTCATCACGCGGCGGGCGCGGTTGCGCTGCACGGCATGGCCGATCTTTTTGGTGGCCGTCAGGCCCACGCGGGTCTTTTTGCCGCGGGTCTTGAGGACGTACAGCACCAGCGCCGGGTTCACATAGGACTTGCCGCGGGCATACACGCGGCCATATTCGCTGTTGCGGCGGATGGGACGATAGCGCACTCCTTCGGCGCCTCCTTTTCTGGTAAAATCGGGTACTCTGCCCAAAAGGCAAAGTTCAAAATCAGTATAGCAAAAAAACGCCGACATGAAAAGCCTGTCCGGACGTTTTTTGTGCCAAATCTTCGGAATATTTTTTAGTCAAACCGCGCGAAAATAAAAAAGAAGACCGCCAATTCGATATCAGCGGCCTTTTGTGCGCATGTTCAATTCTGCGCCGGACCCATTGCTCAACGCAGCTGGATCAGACGGTCAGGCTCTTGCGGCCCTTTGCACGGCGAGCATTGATGACCTTGCGGCCGTTCTTGGTGCTCATGCGGGTCAGAAAGCCATGAACTTCCTTGCGCTGACGCTTCTTGGGCTGAAAAGTTCTCTTCATGGTTGTATCCTCCGTAAAAACTCGTCCCCGGTGATGGGGTCTATTCTGGTCCCAAAATGGGGACAGGCTTGCAATTCAACAGTATATCGCACACTATCCCCTTCTGTCAAGCATTTTTTTCGCTTTCCAGCAAACTTTTTTCAAAACCGGGTGTGAAAAATCTTTCAACTTTTTCACCCATTCCCCGTGGAAAACTTTTCTTCCACCATATCTTGTGGCTGATTTGGGTGTTGAACACAAGCCTTGCAGACGGACGCAGGTGCGTCTTTTCTTATGTATTATAAATTACATTATAGAATGTAGACGCAGGGAGATTTTTGTGGTATACTAACCTGGTATCAGCAGCATTGTTGAAAACTTCAATGGAGTGGATGTTTTATGGATTCTTTCAAGGACGTTTTAGAGGCCGCGCAGGCGTACTGCAAAACGCAGATGGCCGAGCCGACCTATAATCTCTATATCGATGGCCTGGAGCCCATCAGCTTCGAGGACTCAAGCCACATCACCCTTTCGGTGCGGAACGACTTCATCTGCAAGATCGTGACGGACCGCTACCTCGGCCTGCTCAAGGAAGCCTTCAAGACCGTGCTGGGCTTTGATGTGGACATCACCCTCGTGGTGCCCAGCACCCCGCCGCACGAGGTCGTGCTGGCGCAGCAGTACGAGGCGAACCCCGCTTCCCCGCAGGGCAACTACGAGTTCACCTTCGAAAACTTCATCAAGGGCCCGTCCAACCAGTTTGCGTTTGCTGCTGCGCAGGCGGTCGCGGCCAACCCTTCCGGCGCCTACAACCCGCTGTTCATCTACGGCGGCTCCGGTCTGGGCAAGACCCATCTGCTGACGGCCATCCAGACCGAGATCAAGCGCACCCACCCCGATTTCGTCATCATGTACGTGACCTGTGAGCAGTTCACCAACGAGCTGATCGCCGCCATCCGCGCGGGCAGCACCGAGGACTTCCGGATGAAGTACCGCGTGGCCGACCTGCTGCTGGTGGACGATATCCAGTTCATTGCCGGCAAGGAGTCCACCCAGGAAGAGTTCTTCCACACCTTCAACTCCCTGCACGACGCCCACAAGCAGATCGTCATTGCATCCGACCGCCCGGCCAAGGAGATCAAGAGTCTGGAAGAGCGCCTGCGCACCCGCTTTGAGTGGGGTCTGACCGCCGATGTCCAGCCGCCGGATTTCGAGACCCGCGTGGCCATCGTCAAGCGCAAGGCCGAGCTGCTCCACCTTGACCTGCCCGAAGATGTGGCAGAGTTCATCGCCAACCACCTGAAGAACAACATCCGCCAGCTGGAAGGCGCAGTGAAAAAACTCAACGCCTACTACATGCTGGAGGGCATCCAGCCCGTCATCAGCGTGGCGCAGAATGCCATCAAGGACATCCTGAACGAGACCCAGCCGGTGCCCGTGACCATCGAGAAGATCGTGGGCGAGGTGTCCCGCACCTTCAACGTCTCCCCCGCCGACATCCGCGGTACCAAGCGGAACGCCAACGTCGCCTCCGCCCGCCGCGTCGCCATCTACATCCTGCGCGAAGTCACCGGCATGAGCATGGAGGAGATCGGCCGCGAGTTCTCCGGCCGGGACCATTCCACCATCGTCTACTCCCTCAAGACCATGGAGCGGGACATGAAGAACGACCAGCACCTGCGTGAGACGGTCAGCGACATCATCAAAAACGTCAAGGCGTAAACCCGAAGAACGCCGCAAAAAGTCATACTATTTCAGGTGGCAAACCACCAAATATGGGAGAAAAAGGGGCATTCCGGGGAAAACTGGAACAAGATGTTGTGGCAAAGGGGCGGATCTTTCCACTCTTTCCACAGAGTTTTCAACATTTAACACCCACAATCCACATTGGATGTGGAAAGAAACCGCCGACCACACGATTCAACACTTCTTCCACGACGCATTCACAACCCCGTGGAAAACCCCTGCCCCGCATGAAACCAGACACTTTCCGACTTTTCAACATCTTCCCCACCCCCTACTACGGTTACTACAACAAGTTCAATATACAGAAGACGGTTTTGCAGCCATTCCATACGGAAGACTTCCTGAACAAACGAATCCAAAATAAGGAGAGACGATAGATTGAACATCATCTGCGATAAGACCCTGCTGAGCGCAGCCATCGACGGCGTTTCCAAAGCCGTCACCCTCCGCTCCACCATCCCCGTGCTCGAAGGCATCCTGCTGAAAGCCGAAGGTTTTCAACTGACTTTGACCGGCTACGACCTCGAAATGGGCATCGTGACCACCATCGAAGCCAATGTCAAGGAACCCGGCGAGATCGTGCTGAATGCCAAGCTGCTCAGCAGCATGGTCAGCCGGATGCCCTCCGGTCAGATCACGATTCAGTCTGCCGAAAACGGCAAGACCACCATCCAGAGCGGCGTGGCCCAGTTTGAGATCCAGTCCATGTCGGCCACCGATTTCCCGGAGCTGCCCAACACCGGCGCCGAGGAGACCCTGAACATCCCGACCGGCGTGCTGCGCGATATGATCGACCGCACCCTCTATGCCGTCAGTCAGGATGAGAAAAAACCTGCGCACACCGGTGAATTATTTGAGATCCTGCCCGATAAACTGACTGTGGTGGCCCTGGACGGCTACCGTCTGGCCATCGTCGAGCGCCCGGTCAAGGCCGTGAAGGACATCCGGATCATCGTGCCCAGCAAGACCATGAACGAGGTCTCCCACCTGCTGGCCAACGACGACGAGGAAGCCGTCCACATCTGTGCCAACCGCCGGTATGTCGTCTTCATGACTGCCGGTTACACCATCATGAGCCGCCTCATCGAGGGCGAATTCCTCAACTATCACAATGTCATCCCGGACGGCAGCCGCACCCGCGTGACGCTGGACACCAAGGAATTTATCGAGACCATCGAGCGCGCGTCCCTGATTATTACAGAGCGTCTAAAAAATCCCCTCCGCATCAGTTTTACAGAGGGTAAAGTCGTGGTCCGCTGCCAGACCAATCTGGGCCGCGTTGTGGACGAATTCAACGCCAAATGCGAGGGCGACGATGTGGAGATCGGCTTCAACAACCGCTATCTGCTGGATGCGCTGCGGAATGCCCGCACCGAGCAGGTCCGGCTGGAGATCAGCGGCCCGCTGAGCCCGGTCAAGGTCCTGCCCGCCGAGGGAAACGACTTCCTGTACCTCGTCCTGCCCGTCCGTTTCAAGAACGATTGAGAGGCGTAATATGCAAAAAATTCTCATCCATACGGAATTTATCAAGCTGGATGCCCTGCTGAAATATGCGGGCCTGTGCGAGACCGGCGGCGAAGCCAAGGAGCTGGTGCAGAACGGTGCCGTCAAAGTGAACGGCGAAGTCTGCACCATGCGGGGCAAAAAGTGCCGCGCCGGAGATGTCGTCGAACTGGACGGCCAGAGCGTGACCATCGGCCAGGGACAGTAAACCATGCGTCTGCTCTCACTGGAAGTTCAAAATTATCGCAACATCGCCTCGGCCAGCCTGACGCCGGGCCGGGAGCTGACCGTCATCTGCGGCAACAACGGCCAGGGCAAGACCAACCTGCTGGAAGCCATCTGGCTGCTGACCGGCGGAAAGAGCTTCCGGGGCGGCAAGGACGCCGAACTGGTGCGGCGGGGCGAATCCTTCGCCGTGCTGGAAGCGTCCACCCTCCGGGCACAGCAGGAAGAGCAGGAACCGGACACGCCGAACCGCGTCCGGATGACCATCGGGATGCCGGATTCCGCCCGGCCGGGGCGGTACGCCGCCGTGAACGGTGCCCCGCCCAAACGGGCGGCGGCATTGGCGGGCAGTTTCCCGGCCGTCGTCTTTTACCCCGGACATCTGAGCCTTGTCAAAGGTGCCCCGGAGGGCCGCCGGAAATTTCTGGATGCTGCCTTGTGTCAGCTCTACCCCGGTTACCTGACCATCTACCGCCGCTATGTCCGGGCATTGCAGCAGAAAAATGCGCTGCTGCGCCATTCCAGCACCACGCCGGAACGGCCCTACGCTGAAAAGACGGCTCTGCTGGAAGTGCTCAACACCGAGCTTGCCGCGCAGGGCGAGGCCATCCAGCAGCGGCGGCGGGCCTACCTGGAACAGCTGGGCCCTCTCGCCTGCGCCAACTACGCCGAGCTTTCCCACGGCGCGGAGCGGATGGAGCTGCGCTATGCGGCCCAGTTCGAGCCGGGTGGTCTGGCCGCTCTGCTGCGGGCCCGGCAGAACGAGGAACTGCGGGCCGGACAGAGCCTTTGCGGCCCCCACCGGGAGGACCTGGAACTTCTTCTGGACGGTCAGCCCGCCAAAGTGTTCGCCAGCCAGGGACAGCAGCGCAGCGTGGTGTTGAGCCTGAAAATGGCCGAAGCCGCTGCCGCAGCGTCCATCACCGGCGAACACCCGGTGCTCCTGCTGGACGATGTGCTCAGCGAACTGGACGACGGCCGCAAGCAGTATCTGCTGACCCGGATGCGGGAAAAGCAGACCTTCGTCACCAGCTGCGACGATACCGCCTTCCTCAAGACGGACGGCGAGGTCTACCGCATGAACGGCGGGGTGCTGACCAAACTGTAATTGGCACTCTTGCAATCACAGTGCCGAAATTGGAGATAATACGAAATGTATATTCATCTGGGGCGCGACTATGTCCTGAACGACCGGGACGTCATCGGCATCTTCAATCTGGAGACGACCACCATCTCCCCCCGCGGGCGGGAATTTTTGAACTACGCCCAGAAGAACGGCGCGGTGGTCAGCCTTTCGGAAGAACTGCCCCAGTGCTACGTGCTGGCCGATGCACCGGTGGATACCGTGTATCTCTCGGAGCTGTCCAGCACCGCGATGAAAAAAAGAACGGAAGCGCCGTTCTGAACGGCCCGGCTGTGAAAATGAGCCGAAGGCAAAATGAAATCAACGAATCCGGCCTGCCGGAGGCTCCCGCTTTGGGGAGCCGGCTTTGCGATGCAATGCCGGAAAAGCAGGCCATTCAAATCTAACGATAAAGGGAGAAAGGATATGGCAGAGGAAATCATCACCAGCACCAACGCGGAAACCGCAACGGACCACGAGTATAACGCCAGCGAGATCCAGGTCCTGAAGGGCCTGGAGGCTGTGCGCAAGCGCCCCGGCATGTATATCGGCTCAACCGGCGAGCGGGGCCTGCATCATCTGGTCTACGAGATCGTGGACAACGCCATCGACGAGGCTCTGGCCGGTTACTGCGACCACATCGAAGTCAAGATCCTGAAGGACAACATCATCCAGGTCACCGACAACGGCCGCGGCATCCCCGTGGATATCCAGGCGGATACCGGCCTGCCCGCTGTCACCGTCGTCTATACCATCCTCCACGCCGGCGGCAAGTTCGGCGGCGAGAACTCCGGCTACAAGGTGGCTGGCGGCCTGCACGGCGTCGGCGCATCGGTCGTCAACGCCTGCTCCGAGTGGCTGACCGTCAACGTCCGCCGCGACGGCCACGAATATGAGCAGACCTTCCGCCGCGGCGACCCGGACGGCCCCCTGAAGTGCATCGGCACCGTGGAGCCGGGCGTCACCGGCACCCGCGTCACCTTCAAGCCGGACCCGGAGATGTTCAAGGATACCACCGTCTACAACTTTGAGACGCTGGAAAAGCGTCTGCGTGAGGAGAGCTTCCTAAACGCCGGTGTCAAGATCACCCTGACCGATGAGCGTGAGCTGTACACCCCCGTTCTGGAGGACGGCCAGGAGGGCGACCCCTGCTACCGCACCGAGGTCATGTGCTACGAGGGCGGCATCAAGAGCTTCGTCACCTACCTGAACGAGAAGCGGAACCTCGAAGTTCTGCATCCCAACGTCATTTACCTCAAGGGGCAGACCGACCGCGGCATGGCCGAGATCGCATTGCAGTACAACTCCAGTTACAACGAGCTGGTGCTGAGTTTTGCGAACAACGTCAACACCCCGGACGGCGGCACCCACGAAGAGGGCTTCCGCACCAGCCTGACCCGCGTCTTCAACGACTACGGCCGCAGCCACGGCCTGCTGAAGGACAAGGATGAGAACCTGTCCGGCTCCGATGTCCGCGAGGGCCTCATCTGCGTCATCTCGGTCAAATTGCAGGAGGCCGAGTTCGAAGGCCAGACCAAGGCGAAGCTCGGCAACACCGAGATCCGCACCCTCGTCTCCAACATGGTCTACACCAAGCTGATGGAGTTCTTTGAGGAGAACCCCGGCGTGGCCAAGGCCATTTTCGAAAAGGCCACCCAGGCCGCCCGCGCCCGCGCCGCTGCCAAAAAGGCCCGCGAACTGGTCCGCCGCAAGAGCGCGCTGGAGACCAGCCGGATGCCCGGCAAGCTGGCCGACTGCCGCGAGAAAGACCCCTCCCGCACC
The DNA here is from genome assembly GCF_017377625.1 of Faecalibacterium sp. Marseille-Q3530. Lineage (NCBI taxonomy): Bacteria > Bacillati > Bacillota > Clostridia > Eubacteriales > Oscillospiraceae > Faecalibacterium > Faecalibacterium sp. Marseille-Q3530. Next base: position 20,775 of record NZ_JAFREH010000008.1, read on the forward strand.
GAGATCTTCATCGTCGAGGGCGACTCTGCAGGCGGCTCGGCCAAGATGGGCCGGGACTCGGCCATCCAGGCCATCCTTCCCCTCTGGGGCAAGATGCTGAACGTCGAAAAAGCCCGTGCCGACCGCATCTACGGCAACGATAAGCTGATGCCGGTCGTGCTGGCGCTGGGCTGCGGCATCGGCGAGGAATTTGATATCTCCAAGCTGCGGTATGACAAAGTCTTCATCATGGCCGATGCCGATGTCGATGGTTCGCACATCTGCACCCTGATGCTGACCTTCTTCTTCCGCTATATGCGCCCCCTCATCGAGCAGGGCCATGTCTACGTTGCCCAGCCGCCCCTGTTCAAGGTGCAGAAGGGCAGCACCATCAAGTATGCCTACAACGACGCCGAGATGGCCGTGCTCTCGCAGGAAATGCCGGGCGCAAAGGTCAACCGCTATAAGGGCCTTGGTGAGATGAACCCGGAACAGCTCTGGGAGACCACCATGAACCCCGACAACCGCGTCATCGTGCAGATCACCATCGAGGATGCCGAAAAGGCCGATGAAGCCTTCACCATCCTGATGGGCGACCAGGTCGAGCCCCGCCGCCGCTTCATCGAGGCGAATGCACAGTATGCAAAGCTGGATGTCTGATATCCCTCTCAGGCGCTGACGCGCCAGCTCCCCCTAAGGGGGAGCTTATCGGCAAAAGATAAACGTTCCCTTCTCAAGCAAAAAAGCTCGCCCTTTGGGAGAGCTGTCAATGCCGCAGGGCATTGACTGAGAGGGTTGATCCTACGGAGGAAAAAATGGAAGAAGATTTTGTGATGATACCGGGCAGCGGTACCAAAAAGATCATCCGCGACGTCAAGAAAGAGATCGAGACGGCGTTCCTGGACTATTCCATGTCGGTCATCGTGTCCCGTGCGCTGCCCGATGTGCGCGACGGTCTGAAGCCGGTCCACCGCCGCATTCTGTACACCATGCACGAGCGCGGCAACGACCCCAGCCATCCCTACCGCAAGTCGGCGGATACCGTCGGTGCGGTGCTGGGCTCCTACCACCCCCACGGCGACGCATCGGTCTACGATGCCATGGTCCGTCTGGCGCAGGATTTCTCGCTGCGCTATCCGCTGGTGGACGGCCAGGGCAACTTCGGTTCCGTGGATGGCGACCCCCCGGCTGCTTACCGTTACACCGAGGCCCGCATGAGCCGGATGGCCGTCGAGATGCTGACCGATATCGACAAGGATACCATCAACTGGGACCCCAACTTCGATGAGACGAAGAAGGAACCCAGCGTCCTGCCCTGCCGCTTCCCGAACCTGCTGGTCAACGGCAGCCAGGGCATCGCGGTCGGCATGGCCACCAACATCCCGCCCCACAACCTGAGCGAGGTCATCGACGGCTGTGTGGCGTATATCGAAGACCCGGACATCGACCTGCCCGGCCTGATGGAGCATATCAAAGGCCCGGACTTCCCCACCGCCGGCATCATCATGGGCCGCAGCGGCATCCGTGCTGCCTACGCCACCGGCCGCGGCAAGATCACCCTGCGCGGCCGCGCCACCATTGAGGAAAAGAAGAACGGCCGCGCCCAGATCATCGTGACGGAGATCCCGTACATGGTCAATAAGGCGCGCCTCATCGAGAACATCGCAGACCTCGTTAAGGACAAGCGGATCGAGGGCATCAGCGACCTGAACGATGAGACCAACCGCAAGGGAATGCGCATCGTCATCGACGTGCGCAAGGATGCCAACCCCCAGGTCGTCCTGAACCAGCTGTACCAGTACACCCAGCTGCAGGATACCGTGGGCGTCATCATGCTGGCCATCGACCACAAGGTGCCGAAGGTCCTGACCCTGAAGCAGATGATCCAGAAGTACGTCGAGTTCCAGGATGAGGTCGTCCGCCGCCGGACCCAGTATGACCTGAAGAAGGCACGGGAGCGCGCCCACATCCTCGAAGGTCTGAAGAAGGCAACCGACATCGTGGATGAGCTGATCGCCACCATCCGCGCCTGCAAGGGCGGCATGAGCGAGGCAAAGACCGCCATCATGGAGCGCTTCGGCTTTGATGACCCGCAGGCCGACGCCATCGTGAAATTGCAGCTGGGCCGTCTGGCCGGTCTGGAGATCCTGAAGATCGAGGAAGAGCTGGGTGCTTTGCAGGCTAAGATCCGGGATTGGGAGGACATCCTGTCCAACGACGCCCGTGTGCTGGAAATCGTCAAGAATGAGCTGCTGGAGATGAAGAAGCGCTTCGGTGACGAGCGCCGCACCGAGATCGAGACCGTGAACGGCGAAGTGGACATCGAAGACCTCATTGCCGAGGAGCAGTGCGTCTATACCCTGACCGAGGCAGGTTATATCAAGCGCCAGCTCAAGGCCACCTATCAGGCCCAGAAGCGCGGCGGCCGCGGTATTTCCGGCATGACCCGCAAGGAAGAAGACATCGTGCAGGAGATGTTCGTCGGTTCCACCCACGATTATGTCCTGTTCGTCACCGACCGGGGCCGTCTGTTCCGCATCAAGGGCTACACCATCGCCGAGGGCAGCCGCACCAGCAAGGGCACCAACATCGTGAACCTGCTGCAGCTGGCGGAGGGCGAAAAGGTCACGAACATGATCTGCCAGAGCAAGGACGCAGAACAGGAGGGCGGCTTCGTGACGATGGTCACCAAGCAGGGCCTCATCAAGCGCACCCCGCTGGAACAGTACGCCAACATCCGCCGTTCCGGCCTGATCGGCATTGCCCTGAACGAGGGCGATGCGCTGGCCTGGACCCGCCTGACCACCGGCCACGATATGCTCATCGTCGCCACCCGCAACGGCCAGGCCATCCGCTTCAACGAGGAGGATGCCCGCCCGATGGGCCGCAGCGGCCACGGCGTCCGAGCCATCAAGCTGGCCGAGGGCGACGAGGTCGTCGGCGTCTGCATCTGCCGCGAGGGCGCGACTGTCCTGACCGTGACCGAAAACGGCAAGGGCCGCCGCTCCGAAATCGACACCTACCGCATCACGGCCCGCGGCGGCAAGGGCATCCGCAACTACGATGCGTCCAAGGATAAGGTCGCAGCCGTCAAGATCGTCGATGATGTGGACGATATCCTGCTGAGCAGTCAGGAGGGCATCATCATCCGCTTCCATGCCGACTCCATCCCGGTGCAGAGCCGCTATGGCTCCGGCGTCCGCGTCATGCGCCTGGGCGAGAGCGACAAGGTCATGGTCCTGGCCCGTACCGACCACGACGACGAGGCCCAGACCGCAGCCATCGAGGCCGAGGAGGGCGATGAACCCACCGCCGAGCAGCTGGCCGCGATGGAAGCTGCCGACGAGGCTTCGGCTGCGGAGACCCCCGAAGCAGACCCTGAAAACTGAGAGCAAGGCCCAGCCGGTTCCCGTTTGAAAGTGCTTTGTTCTGCTCACGCCGATTTTCACGGCCTGAGAGGAAAAGTTAGTCTGGACTTCGCCCGGAACGTGTGATAAAATAACCAAACAATAACAAATCCCATGGGGGAGTAGCAGGCGCTGTTTGCAGACGGCGCAGCAAGTCAACACAATGGCCGCCGGTCGCGGTCTGGCTTGCTTTCATTTGCGAGACTCATGTGTTTTGGTGCGAGTACCACGCCCAACACATGGAGTCCGGATGTAGAAAATGACCCGGAATCGGACGTGTACGCGCGTCGATTCCGGGTTTTGTTTTTGCCGCACCAGATTCCGGTCAGATTTAGGAGGCATGTTTGTATGGAATGGAATTTCTTGTTTTTCTTCAACAGTGGATTGCTGGGCGTGGGCCTTGCCATGGATGCGTTCTCGGTCTCGATGGCGAACGGCCTGCACGACCCCAAAATGTCCGTCAGGAGGATGTGTATCATCGCAGGCACTTTCGGTGTATTTCAAGCGGTCATGCCCATGACGGGCTGGGTCTGCGTCCACACCATTGTCGAGCTGTTCTCGTCCTTTGAGCTGTTCATCCCATGGATCGCCCTCATCCTGCTGGCGTACATCGGCGGCAAGATGCTGTTGGAGGGCATCAGGGGCGAAGAGACCGAGGAGGCAGTTGAGCTGAGCGCCGGTGCCCTCTTCGTGCAGGGGGTGGCCACCAGCATCGACGCCCTTTCCGTCGGCTTCACCATCTCGGAGTACGACTGGACGATGGCACTGGCGGCATCTGTTATCATCGCCGCAGTCACCTTCGTCCTCTGCATGGCCGGTCTGCACATCGGTAAACAATTCGGCACCAAGCTGGCCGGCAAGGCATCCATTCTGGGCGGCGTCATCCTCATCGGCATCGGTCTGGAGATCTTCCTCACCGGCGTCCTCTGACGGAAACGTTTTCACGGGGCCTTGTATTCGGAAAAAATCTTTCGTACATGCGCCACAGCATGGCCTCCTGCATTTTCGGCACAGTGGCCAAGAAATGCAGGGGGCCTTTGGATGAGCTGCTGTGTTTTTTGCCGGTTCGTGCGCAATTTCTGCGGCTTTGAGAAAACGGCAAAGTTTCTTTACTGAAATTTCGTACAAAGAAACGCAGCCCGGCCGGTTTTTGGCGCAGATTCCGCTTGCAAAACCTCCGGAGATTTGATATGCTCAGGGCAGAGAACAACATTTCCAACAATGGTCGGAAATGTTGCAATACCAGACCATTCATAAGGAGGTACCGAATATGGCAACCAATATGAGCCGCCGCGTTTTTCTGAAGTGTGCAGGTGCTGCTGCACTGGCTGTGACTGCATCCGGCATCTTCGCAGGATGCTCCCCATCGGGCGGGGGATCGAAAGACACCGTGTACGGCGTGGGTGAGTCCACACAGATCAATGGAGTGAACGTAAAGCTGTTGGGCTATCGCCTGGATCCGATTTCGGGCATGGTCGGGAACTATGCAGGAAAAACGTTCATCACCGTGTGCATCGGGCTGGAAAATCAGTCGGAGCAGACGGTCAAGATGGGAAATACCACGGAGACCGAACTGGCCGAGGTGCTGAAGGCAATCTATAAGAACCAGTATGAGACGCTGGGCAAGAGCGATTTCAAGATGACGTCGGACAGCGGCAAGATTGGCCATGCGGAGATCGGTTATCTGACGGACGAGACCGGCCTGAAGAGCTACGGTGTGCGGGATAATCTGAAACCGAAGGAGACGGGCTGCATCAAGATCTATGCGGTCGTTCCGAGCAACTGGGAGCAGATCGGCATCCAGTATACGCCGTACTTTGCCCCGAACGAGACCCGCAGCTTTGTGCTGAACCGCGCCAACAAACTGTAACCATGCCTACGGCCCTTCCCCCAGGGCCAGGCGTTTTCTCCGACCCCACAGAAAAAGGACCCGCGCCGCAGAGTGAATGCCCTGCGGCGCGGGTCCTTTTGTGGTTGAAGCGCAAGTTTTATGGTTCCGGTTCAAAATAGTCGGCATATTCCTCGGTGAGCTTGGAGCCAAGCCGCCGAATGCCGCCGTAGAGGTGCCGCTCCACCAGCGGCTCAAATGCGGCCATGTCGCAGTGCTCGATGGCGTCGATGAGGTTGGCGTGGTCTGCGATGACCTCGGCAAGCCCGCCGCTGGTGATGGTGTCCAGCATCCGGAACCGGCTGTAGTCGGCGTGGGCGTTCTGCAACGTCCGCCAGAGATACATCTTCCCCATGGCGGCAAACCAGGTCTCGTGGAGCAGGCGGTCAGCCTCGTACAGACGGTTGAAGTCTGGGTGCTCGGCGTGGGCCAGAGCCTCGTAAGCAGCGGCCCGCTTCCGGATGAGCGCCCGCTGTTCCGGGGTGCACCGGGGCGAAAAATCCCGCAGCACACGGGCCTCCACGGCGGTGCGCTCGTAGATCAGCTCCTCCACGATCTCACGGTTCAGCCGGGTGACGGTGGTGCCCTTGTAGGGCACGATCTTCACCAGCCCGTTTTCCTGCAATTTCTGCAAAACGACCCGGATGAGCGACCGCGGTGCCCCGAACCGGGTGCAGAGCGGGTTCTCACTCAGCGAGCTTCCGGGGCGGATGGTCAGGTCGATGATCTCCCGCTCCAGCACATCATAGATCGCGGCGTCTGTTTTGTACGTTTGTTGTTCCATAGCTTCGTTCCCCAGACAACAAGGCCCGGCTGTGTTCAAGCCGAAGGCGAAAAAATAGAGTGGACTGATCTGCCGAAGGCGGATGCTAAATGTTCCATGGTGCCGTGTCCGGCTTTTCCAATGCGAACTCCATCGGCTCCCCGGTCTCCGGGTGCAGAAAACAGAGCCGTGCGCTCTGCAGTGCAATGGTTCCCTTGAAATGGCTGCCGTATTTGCCGTCGCCCCAGAGCGGATGCCGCCGGGAGGCGAACTGCACCCGGATCTGATGGGTCCGCCCGGTGTGGAGGGTGATGTCCGCAAGGCTCAGTGTTCCGTTCGAGGCAGTGATGCGGTATTCGAGCACGGCTTCCCGTACCCCTTTGCGCGGGCGGCTGACCGGGAAGACCCGGCCCTTCCGGCTGTCCTTGAACAGATAGTCCCGCAGGATGCCGTGTTCCGGCAGTGTTTCGTCCGGTGCCCCGGCAAGGACGGCCCGGTACTGCTTGGTGAAGACCGGTGCGGGCAGCGTATTTTGGGTGGGTGCAGCCCGGCCGTCCAGCACGGCGTAGGCTTCCTGGCTCTGGGTGATCTGCCGTGTCAGCGCGGCGGCGGCCTTTGGAGTCCTGGCACAGACCATCAGGCCGGACACGCCGGTGTCCAGCCGGTGCACGATGCCCACATAGGCGTCCGGCTGCCTCCACAGCTCCCGCAGCCGGGCGGGCAGGCCGGCCTCACTGGACAGGCCTGCCGGTTTGTTCACGACCACAAGGGCCGCATCCTGATAGAGGATCACAGTCTGCCCTCGTCCAACAGAGCCTTCAGCTTGAGCACGCCTGCCACAGTCTTGCCGTCCTTGATCTCGCCGCTCATGACCATCTCATAGGCTTTCTGCAGCGGCACACGGTCGGGCGTCAGGAACTCGTCGGCGTCCAGGTGCATGTGGGTCTCCTTCAGGCCGGTGGCCACCCAGGTGTAGATGACCTCGGTGTCGTAGCCCACGGTTGGGTAAAATTCGCCCAGCGAGGTGTAGTGCTCGGCGGTCAGGCCGCATTCCTCTTCCAGTTCGCGCCTGGCGGCTTCAAAGGGATCTTCGCCCGCTTCCAGCTTGCCGGCGGGCAGCTCCCACAGCTCCTGCTGCATGGCATAGCGGAACTGGCGCACCATGCAGATGGTGCCGTCCTCAAAGTAAGGCACGATGCAGGCACCGCCGTGGTGGTGCACCACTTCGCGGGTGGCGGTCTTCCCGTTCTCCAGCAGGGCGGTGTCCTTAGTCAGGGTGATGACCCGGCCCTCGAAGAGCACCTCGCTGGTCAGTTTCTTCTCAAAATGTGCTGCGTCCATCGTTTCTGCGTCCTTTCTGAACGAGCCGGAGCCTGCTCCGGCCCGGATAAATCACTGGTTCCAGTTTACGGCATTTCCTGTACGATTGTCAATTCAAAATTAAGGAAAAGTTAAGAAAAAATCGCTCCATTGGCCAAAAACTTAAAATTCTGCAAGAATGAATCCCACCAAAAACACAAGCGTAAAAAACCAACAAAAAAAATCGTGAAATTTTGTTGCGTTTTGCCAGTGGGTTTGCGTTTACTTTAGAAGCGGAATTTGTTATTATAGTATATGAGCAATAGTGCCTTTTGGGGTTCTCCGGCCCCGCCGGGGCGCTTATTGCCCCGCGCAAAAGGTACCAAATTCTGAACAATGGAGGAAGAAAAATGCCTAGAGCAAAGCAAACCATGGATGGCAATACCGCTGCCGCTCATGTAGCATATGCCTACACGGACGTGGCTGCCATCTACCCCATTACCCCGTCTTCTCCGATGGCTGACTCTGTGGACCAGTGGTCCGCAGCTGGCCAGAAGAACATCTTCGGCAACCAGGTCAAGGTCGTCGAGATGGAGTCTGAGGCCGGCGCTGCCGGCGCTGTGCACGGCTCTCTGGGTGCAGGTGCTGTTACCACCACCTTCACCGCTTCTCAGGGCCTGCTGCTGATGATCCCCAACATGTACAAGATCGCTGCGGAGCAGCTGCCCTGCGTGTTCGATGTTTCGGCACGTACCGTTGCTACCCAGTCCCTGAACATCTTCGGTGATCACAGCGACGTTATGGCATGCCGCCAGACCGGCTTCGCAATGCTGGTCGAGAGCAGCGTGCAGGAAGTCATGGATCTGTCCCCGGTTGCCCATCTGGCAGCAATTGAGGGCAAGGTCCCCTTCCTGAACTTCTTCGATGGCTTCCGTACTTCTCACGAGTACCAGAAGATCGAGAAGTGGGATTACGCTGATCTGAAGGAAATGTGCAACATGGAGGCTGTTGAGGCGTTCCGCGCTAAGGCACTGAACCCTGAGCACCCCAAGATGCGCGGTTCCCACGAGAACGGCGACGTGTTCTTCCAGCATCGTGAGGCCTGCAACTCTGTCTACGACGCACTGCCCGCAGTCGTCGAGAAGTACATGGCCAAGATCAATGCAAAGCTGGGCACCAACTACGATCTGTTCAACTACTACGGCGCTCCCGATGCAGACCGCGTCATGATCGCTATGGGCTCTGTCTGCGACGTTGCAGATGAGGTCATCGATTACCTGAACGCCAAGGGTGAGAAGGTCGGTATCGTCAAGGTCCGCCTGTATCGTCCCTGGGTCTCTTCCGCTCTGCTGAAGGTCCTGCCCAAGACTGCAAAGAAGGTCGCAGTTCTGGACCGCACCAAGGAGCCCGGCTCCCTGGGCGAGCCTCTGTACCTGGATGTTGCTGCTACCCTGCGTGAGGCCGGCATGAACGATGTCGTCCTGACCGGCGGCCGCTACGGCCTGGGCAGCAAGGACACTCCCCCGTCCTCCATCTTCGCTCTGTTCAAGGAGCTGGAGAAGGATCAGCCGAAGGAGCGCTTCACCCTGGGCATCACCGATGATGTCACCGGTCTGTCCCTGCCCGAAGTCAAGCCCGCTCCCATCACCGCAGCTGCTGGCACCAAGGAGTGCAAGTTCTGGGGTCTGGGCGGCGACGGCACCGTCGGCGCAAACAAGAACTCCGTCAAGATCATCGGCGACCATACCGACAAGTATGTTCAGGCATACTTCCAGTATGACTCCAAGAAGACCGGCGGCGTGACCATCAGCCACCTGCGTTTCGGCGACAAGCCCATCCGCAGCCCCTACTACATCAACCAGGCTGACTTCGTGGCCTGCCACAACCCCGCTTACATCCACATGGGCATGAAGATGGTCCAGGATGTCAAGCCCGGCGGCGTGTTCATGATCAACTGCCAGTGGTCCGATGAGGAGCTGGGCCAGCACCTGAACGCTGAGGCCAAGAAGTACATCGCTGACAACAACATTCAGCTGTACACCATCAACGCCATCGATAAGGCTATCGAGATCGGTATGGGCAAGCGCACCAATACCATCCTGCAGTCTGCTTTCTTCAAGCTGGCAGACGTCATGCCCATCGAGGACGCTGTCAACTTCATGAAGCAGGCCGCTCAGAAGAGCTACGGCAAGAAGGGCCAGGACGTCGTCGAGATGAACTGGAAGGCCATCGATGCTGGTGTTGACGCCATCCACAAGGTGGACGTCCCCGCTTCCTGGTCCAACCCCGAAGCTGATCCCGCACCCAAGGCTCTCACCGGCCGTCCGGAGCTGGTCAAGCAGATCCGCGACGTCATGGAGCCCATCGCTCGTATGGACGGCGACAGCCTGCCCGTTTCCGCTTTCGTTGCAAATGCAAACGGCGAGTGGGAGCAGGGTGCTTCTGCATATGAGAAGCGCGGCACCGCTGTCAACGTTCCGGAGTGGGATGCTTCCAAGTGTGTTGGCTGCAACCAGTGCGCATTCGTGTGCTCTCACGCAACCATCCGTCCCTTCCAGCTGACTGCTGACGAGCTGGCTGCTGCTCCCGCACAGACCAAGAGCCGCGACAACAAGCCCGCAAACGAGTACAAGTTTGTCATGGCTGTGTCTCCTCTGGACTGCATGGGCTGCGGCGAGTGCGTCACCGTCTGCCCCACCAAGGCCATCAGCATGGTTCCTCAGGAGAGCCAGGCCGACCAGCAGGCAGTCTTCGACTACTGCGTCGCCAACATCTCCAAGAAGCCCGGCAAGTTTGCTGACGACACCGTCATCGGTTCTCAGTTCAACCAGCCGCTGCTGGAGTTCTCTGGCTCCTGCGCAGGCTGTGCCGAGACCTCTTATGCTCGCCTGATCACCCAGCTGTTCGGCGAGAAGATGTACATCTCCAACGCTACCGGTTGCTCCTCCATCTGGGGCGGCACCGCTTCCATCTCTCCGTACACCGTCAACAAGGACAGCGGCCATGGTCCTGCATGGTGCAACTCCCTGTTCGAGGATAACGCTGAGCATGGTCTGGGCCTGTACCTCGGCCAGAAGACCGTCCGTGAGAACCTGATCAAGCGCATCGCTGAGGTCGCTGGTTCTGACAAGGCTTCCGCTGAGCTGAAGGCTGCATTCGACAAGTTCATGGAGACCAAGAACAACACCAAGGCCAACGACGAACCCGCTAAGGCTCTGATCGCTGAGCTGGAGAAGGCTGCTGCCGCTGGCTGCACCGAGTCCGCTGAGATCCTGAAGAGCAAAGAGTTCATCGCAAAGAAGTCCGTCTGGATCTTCGGTGGCGACGGTTGGGCATACGACATCGGCTTCGGCGGCCTGGATCACGTCCTGGCTTCCGGCGAGGATGTCAACGTCATGGTCTTCGATACTGAGATGTACTCCAACACCGGTGGACAGGCATCCAAGGCTTCCAACATTGGTGAAGTCTGCCAGTTCGCTGCTGCTGGTAAGGAGATCAGCAAGAAGAGCCTGTCCGAGATCGCAATGACCTATGGTTACATCTACGTCGCTCAGATCGCTCTGGGTGCCAACATGAACCAGGCTGTCAAGGCAATCGCCGAGGCTGAGGCTTATCCTGGCCCGTCTCTGATCATCGGCTACGCTCCCTGCGAGCTGCACGGTGTCAAGGGCGGTATGACCAACTGCCAGAACGAGATGAAGAAGGCTGTCGAGGCTGGTTACTGGAACCTGTTCACCTTCAACCCGGCCAACAAGGCTCAGGGCAAGAACCCGTTCACTCTGACCTCCAAGGCAGTCGATGCCGAGAAGTACCAGGCTCTGCTGGCAAACGAGACCCGTTACAGCCGCCTGACCCGTGCCTTCCCGGAGCGCGCAAAGCAGCTGTTCGCACGCAACGAGCAGGTCGCAAACGATCGTTACGAGCATCTGACTCGTCTGGTCGAGCTGTACAAGTAATCTTTCTCCCCTGTTTTGGGCCGGAACGCGCCGCAGCGGCACCCTAGTCCGAAAGGCGGCTGCTCCGCACTGGCGGTTACTGCGCAACGCAGCAGTGCGAAACTGTGGCTGATCTGGCCCCGGCAGCGGCAAAAGAAGAACGTGCACAAAAGCGACAACGCTTTCCGCACAACAAGTCTCTGATTTCATTTTCCCACGCCCTTGCTGCGGCAGTGATCCGCAGTGGGGCCGGGTGTTTGAAATACCAAAGCGCCCGCGAGGGTCCTTGAAAGCACACCCCGCGTGTGTCAGGAACATAAGGTCTGTTCGCAGATACCTTGTTCCGCCTGAAGCATAAGACCTGCCTTGCAGGGATCTTGCCCCAGTCAAAAACGAATCTCGTTTTTAGCGCCCCGCTCACCGGCAACGGTGACCGGGGCGTATTTTTTTGTGTGCGGCGGGCTATTTTACACTTTCTTCATAGGTTTTTCATGAAAAACCGCGCATTCGGTGCTATACTACAAACATAAGGAACCGGGGCCGCAACCGATTCCTTGTACATGATTCCTCCTCACACCAAGGCAATATCCGAACAGAAAGTCCTTTCCAGTGTTCCGCAAGCGCTGGAAAGGGCTTTCTGCGTTTTTGACGGAAATTTCCCTCTGCTTTCGGCGGTTTTAGGGTTGACCGGCCTTTTTGCGGACGCTATAATAAAAAGTGGATAAGATTTTTAGGAGGTGAACGCAGGACAATGGACCCGGATCATAGTCGAAGACACGGATCAACTGCGGCACAGCAGAACGAAAAAGCAGCTGCGTTCGCCTTTTTTGCCCGGTAAGAGGTGCTGTACAGGCACTTCTCAGCGGGGAGAAAGGGCGCAGCTTGGTGCGCGCAGCGGGCAGAACGGCTCGCTGCGGGAAGCAGGCGGCGCTTTTTGTTTTGTGTGCTGTCCGATCCGCCGGAAACGGTAAGGAGGAACACAAATGGAACTGGAAGAAAAGAAGAACGCGGCCCCGGAAGCATCGCTCCCGATGCCCGAACTGCCCGCAGATATCCCTGCGGAAGTCCGCCAGAAGCTGGCCGAAGACCTGAGTGAGGAGGCCACCGAAGACCTCAAGCAGGATGTGCGGGACGCCGAAGAAGAAGAGGCCCGTGACGAAGAGGTCAAGGCCAACCCCGAAATGCTGACCAAGAGCCGCCTGCTGAAAATGCTGGTGAAAAAGCAGTATGTCAAGCTGCGCGAAGTCACCGAGGAAGAGCAGCCCGCCGACCTGGCCGAGCTGCTGGAAGAACTGGACGAAAACAACCGTCTGGTGGTCTTCCGCCTGCTGAAAAAGGAAGTGGCGACCGAGGCCTTTGCCTATATGTCCGATGAGGCCCGCGATGACCTCGTCAATGCGTTCTCGGATGTGGAGCTGGTCAGCGCCATCGAGGAGATGAGTCTGGACGACGCCGCCGACCTGCTGGAAGATATGCCAGCCGGTGTTGTGAAACGGGTGTTGGAGAAATCTTCCAAGCAGACCCGTGAGAGCCTGAATAAGCTGCTGAACTACCCCGAAAGCTCGGCCGGCAGTCTGATGACGCCCGAATACGTCCGTCTGCGCAAGGAGATGAACGTCAGCGATGCGCTGGCCGCCATCCGCCGTCAGGGCGAGAACGCCGAGACGGTCTACACCAACTACGTCGTCGAGCGGAACCGTCTGCTGGGCGTTGTGTCTGCCCGCAGCCTGCTGCTGGCAGACCCCAAGACCCCCATTGCCGACATCATGGACGACAACGTCGTTGCCGTGAAGGTCACGGACGATCAGGAGTATGTGGCCCGTGAGATGCAGCGCTACGACTTCACGGCCATGCCGGTCCTGGACAACGAGGGCATGTTCGTCGGCATCATCACCATCGACGATGCAATCGACGTTCTGACCGACGAGTCCACCGAGGACATGCAGAAGATGGCGGCCATTCTGCCGGATGACGATGCAACGACTTATTTCGGCACAAGCGTCTGGACCCACGCCAAGCAGCGCATCCCCTGGCTGCTCATCCTGATGCTGTCGGCCACCTTCACCGGCATGGTCACCACCCACTACGAGGAAGCCTTCGTCAGCCTGCCTCTGCTGGTCTCCTTCATGCCCATGCTGATGGACACTGCCGGCAACTGCGGCAACCAGATCAGCACCCTGATGGTCCGTGGTCTGGCGCTGGGTGAGGTGGAACCGGCCGACTTCCTCCGCGTTCTGGGCAAGGAGATCCGCGTCTCTGCCATCGTGGGCGCGGTGCTGGGCATCGTGAACGGCCTGCGCATCTACCTGATGTACACCTTCCTCTTCCCCGGCCAGTATGAAAATGTCATCGGTTATGCCATCGTGGTCAGTGTATCGCTTTTCTTCAGCGTCATCCTGGCCAAGCTGGTGGGCGGTATGCTGCCGCTGGCCGCCAAGAAGCTGGGTGCCGACCCGGCCATCATGGCAACGCCGTTCATCACCACCATCGTCGATGCGTGCAGCCTGATCCTGTACTTCCAGATCGCGCAGATCGTGTTCCGGAATATGATGTGAGAAAACTTGAAGAGCGGCTGCATCTGCCGGGACTCCGCAGATGCAGCCGCTCTTTTTCTGTGGAAAAGTCGGGTTTTCCAACGGTTTTCAACACGAAGAAATTCCGTCCCATCCGATGTGGAAAACTTATACGCCCTGCATTCCAGCGGGGAGAAAGCACTTTACAGCTGAGAAGAGCCGGTGAAAAAAGAAAAGAAAACGGCTCGACTTTCTTTTGGAAAAAAGAAAAAGCTCCCGCATTTCTCCCCAGAAACCACCATGGAAAATGCCGGGAAATACTTCACGTATAAAAACCAAACGGTGGAGTAGTGGAAAACTCGGTGGAAAAAGTGGAAAACATCGTGGGAAACTGGCCCTCTTTTTCACAAATTCAGTGGAAAACCCGGTGGAAAAAGTGGATAAGTCCATTCGGAAGGCACAAAAATGGATACAACCGACTGTTTTAGCAGAAGGCGGCAGCGACAGCCAGCCGCCTTTTGTTCACAGGGATTTTCTTGAATGGCCCTGCCAAACATGATACAATGAGAAAAACAGCGGCCCCCAAGCCGGGGCCGGAATCTTACGAGCATGGAGGCGTTCCCCTATGAACTGGCTAACCAAACTGGAGCGGAAGTATGGCCGCATCTGCATCCCGAACCTCATCTCGATCCTGGTGGGTGCGCAGGTCCTGGTCTATGCCGTGGAACTGTTCGTCAATCAGTATGTCTCGCTTTATCTGAGCCTGAGCCGCACGGCCCTGCTGATGGGGCAGGTCTGGCGGGTCATCACCTTTGTGTTCGTGCCGTTTTCGGGCGGCGGGCCGCTCAGCGTCATTCTGGGCATCTACTTCACCTGGTTCATCGGGAGCGCACTGGAAAAAGAGTGGGGCGACTTCCGCTTCAATCTGTATCTCCTGCTGGGCGTGGTGGGCGCAGTGGCGGCCTGCCTGCTGACGGGCTATGCCGATACCTACTGCCTGTCGCTCTCGCTCCTGCTGGCCTTTGCGATGCTGTATCCGGAGGTGCAGGTGCTCCTCTTCTTCGTCATCCCCATCCGGGTCAAGTACTTCGGCTGGTTTGCGGCGGCGCTGTGGGCGCTCAGCTTTCTGGGGTCCGGCATGATGGGAAAACTGAACGATCTGCTCTGTATGCTGAACTTCGTCGTCTTCTTCGGCCCGCAGGCCTGGCGCAGTGTCCGTGCCTGGGTCCGCCGGGAGCAGTGGAAACGGAAGAACCGCCGCTGAGTGCGGGAGAAAACAGGAAAGACAGAGGACAGCATGTTAGAACGCATTGCGGGAAATGAAGAACTGAAGTCCAGCATCCGCCGGATGCTGGAGGGGCGGCGTCTGACTCACAGCGTCCTGCTGGTGGGCGAAGCGGGCCTGGGAGCCGGTTTTGCGGCCCGTTGTGTGGCGGCGGATTACCTCTACCCCCAGGGCGGTGCGCCCGCAGAAGCGCTCCTGCGGGGCGAATGCTGCCGTGCGGTGGCCAAGGCGGGCAAACGCGACAGCGGCCAGATCGAGACCGGCATCGTGCGGGAGGCCATTTCCGTCACCGGCATGGGGTCCGGCGGGCGGTATCTGGTCGGTCAGGTCACGGCCATGCGGTCGGAGATCTTCAACACCAGCCTTTCGGCAGAGGGCCGTGCCGTCCTGCTCTACCATGTGGAGCGGATGAACGAGGAATCGGCCAATGCGCTGCTGAAGGTCATGGAAGAGCCGCCGGAGGGGGTGCTCTTTCTACTGACAGCGGATTCGCTGGCAGGCGTCCTGCCCACCATCCGGAGCCGTTGCATCAGCTTTGCCGTGGCCCCGGTCTCCCCGGAGGACTGCGCCCTCTACTGCACCGCGCAGGGCGTGGGCGCAAAGGATGCGGCCCTGTACAGTGCGCTGTTCGATGGGCACATCGGCACCGTGCTGGCCGCTGCGCGAGACGAAGCCCGCCGCGAGCAGGTGGACCGGGCGCTGGCGCTGGCCAAAGCCGCGGCAGCCAGAGACAGCTATGCGGCAGCGGTGCTGCTGGCCGCTTATGAAAAAGACAAGGCCGGTGCATCGGCCCTGCTGGCCGATTTCCGGGCCGTAGCCGCCGCCGGGCTGCGGGGCAGCTCTCATTCCCCGGTGGAGGGTGAGACCGCCCGGAAGGCCCTCGGAGCCGCCGATGCGGCGATGCAGCAGATCGGCGCGCAGGTCAACCCCAAGATCGTGCTGTCGGTGCTGGCGGCGAAGTTCCGGACGTTCTGAAAAAACAAAAGCAGCCGCATTGCGGCTGCTTTTGCATCGTTCTTATTTTCGATTGGCTCTCCGCTTGCGGTTCCGGTTCAGGGAGCTGCCGCCGGAGACGAGGGTGACACAGCTCAGAACCGCGAGGAGGAGCACGAGTGCGGCCATCAGGAGCAGGGTGCTCTTGAGGTCGGTGCGGAAGTCCGACACGTATTCCTGATGGGTCACAAGGTCTACGGTGCCGACCTCGTAACCGTCCAGATAGACGGTGGCCTGGCCGAGGACTGCATCGGCCTTGACGGTGGCGGAGACGCGCTCCGGCAGCGCAAAGCTGTAGGTGACTTTGTCATCGGCGTGGCCGTAGCCGCTGACCGGTTCGGCGGCGTAGAGCTCGACGGCCTCCGCACTGCGGCACTTGGTCAGGGGCACGGTGGTCAGCGGGGTGGTGGTGTCCACCAGTCTCCGGTCTGCAAAGCTGGCGAAGGCCCAGTCCAGCAGCTCGGAGGCTTCTTTGTAAATGTTGTCCAGATCAGAGCCGAGGATGACCAGACCATAGGTGTGGCCGTTCTTCTGGGCAAAGGTGACATAGCAGCGGCCTGCCAGCGTGGTGAATCCGGTCTTCATGCCCCGGATGTAGTCGCGGTAGTAGGGATATTCGGGGTTCAGCATCAGGTTGGTGGAGGTGATGCTCCGCTCATTCTGGTGCAGGTTGGTGGCCGGGAGGGTGTAGCTCAGGGTATTGGCGACCTTCATATAGGTCTCGTTGGCGGCGCAGGCCGAGGCGATGAGCGCGAGGTCACGGGCCGAGGAGACGTTGCCGTAATCGTACAGTCCGTGCACACAGGTGAAGCTGGTGCTGGTGCAGCCCAGCTCCTGGGCCTTCTGGTTCATCATCGCGACAAAATTGGGCAGGCTGCCCGCCACATCGTTGGCGATGACGCTGGCGGCATCGTTGGCGCTGGCCACCAGCAGGCCGTACAGCAGGTCGATGCGGCGCACGGTCTCACCGATGCGCAGATTCATGGTGCTGCCGTTGGCATTCTGGATGTCCTTGAACTCCTGTGTCAGGCTGGTGGGAATGGTGATCTCTTCGTTCAGGTCTTTGCCGCTTTCGAGAAAGAGCAGGGCCGTCATCATCTTGGTCAGGCTGGCGATATACCGCTGCTGCCCGGCGTTCTGGTCCAGGATGGGCTTGTCGATGTCTGCGTTGAACAGATAGACCGACTCGCCCTCGTTGGCGGTCTGGATGGGCATCTCGTACACAGCCAGACCGGGCAGCGCGGCCGAGACGGCCAGCACGACCGTCAGCAGCAGAGCCGCCATCCGGCGGAAGAGCGTAGTGTTTTGCATGAGCGTATCCTCCCAAAATTTCAAATCAGCTGAACAGGAGCTGCCAGAAAGTCAGCGGCTTTTCGGGCTGGGCCGGGGCGGCGGCTTCCGGCTGCGTGGTGGTCTGCACGGGGTGCAGCTCCGGGCTGGTGAAGGCCCAGTCCAGCAGCTCGGAGGCTTCCCGGAAAATATTCTGGCTGTTCGAGCCGAGGATGACCAGACCGTAGGTGTGGCCGTCCTGCTGGGCAAAGGTGACGAAGCAGCGCCCGGCCTTGGTCGTGAAACCGGTCTTCATGCCGTGGGCGTAGCTGCGGTAGGCCGCGCTGCCCGGCTGCAGCAGCTTGTTCGTGGTGGTGATGGTCCGGGTTTCATGTACATTGGTGGCGGGCAGCTGGTAGCGTACCGTGTCGGCCACCTGCCGGTAGGTCGGGTTCGCGTAACAGGCCAGCGCGATCTTCGCCAGGTCCCGCGCGGTGGAATAGTTGTTGGCATCGTACAGGCCGTGCGGGCAGGAGAAATGGGTGGTCGTGCAGCCCAGCTGGCTGGCGCGGGCATTCATCCGGGCCGCAAAGGCGGCCAGGTCTCCCCCGGCGGCATCGCTGGCCAGCACACTGGCCGCGTCGTTGGCGCTGGGCAGGAGCATGGCATACAGCATGTCGATGCGGCGCACGCTCTCCCCTGCCTGTAGGCCGATGGTGTGGCCCCGGTTGGCCTTGATGGACTGGAACTCCGGTGTCAGACTGTCCGGGATGGTGATGCTGGCGTTGAGGTCTGACCCGTTCTCGATCACGAGCAGGGCCGTCATCATCTTGGTCAGGCTGGCCACATGCCGGACCATATCCGGGTTCTGTTCCACGAGGGCCTCGCCGGTGTCGGCATCGAAGAGGTAGATCGACTCCTGCGGATAGGTGGTCTGGATGGGCATGGCGTAAACGGCAAAGCCGGGAAGCGCTGCGGCCACCGCCACGGCGGCGGTCAGAACCAGCGCGAGCACCCGGCGTACAAAAGCAGGATGGTTCATGAAAGAATGCTCCTTTGGAAGTTTCGGGCTTCCCTGATCCCCAAAATCAAAACGAACTATTAAAAGAATACCATAAATGAGCGAAAAGAGAAAGGTGGTTTTTCAACAATGATGATCCCATTTGGTGGAAAAACGCCCCAGGACTGCGGCGCGGCCTTTGTGGCCCCCAACGCAACGGTGCTGGGCGACGTGGTGCTGGAGAAAGGCTCCAGCGTCTGGTACGGAGCCGTGCTGCGGGGCGACGACGGAACCCTGACCCTTGGTGAGAACACCAACGTGCAGGACAACGCAGTCCTGCACTGCGACCCCGGCGGCGCGGTGACGCTGGGCAAAAACGTGACGGTGGGCCACAGCGCGCTCGTTCACGGCTGCACCGTGGGCGACGGGAGCCTCATCGGGATGCACGCGACCCTGCTCAACCACTGCGTCATCGGCCGGAACTGCATCATCGGCGCGGGGGCGCTGGTGCCGGAAGGAATGGTCATCCCGGACGGCTCGGTGGCGGTAGGCGTCCCGGCGAAGATCATCAAGACCATCCGCCCCGACCAGGCCGCGCATAACATCGAAAATGCCGTCCACTATGTCAGCGATGCCGAGGCCCATGCCGAGGCGGTGAAACAATGCGAAATCATCGAAACGGAAGCGAAAACGAAATGAACTTTCATCGAACCGGCTCATACCGGATGATTTTTCGGGAAAGCGACGAAATTTCAGGGCCGGATGCTTAACAAAATTTTCACAAGATTTCACAAGAATGTAATGACTTTTGTTCGGAAATCGGGTATACTATGAATTACAAGGGAGCGGGGCCGCAACCGTCTCCCTTGCACATGATTCCTCCTCACACCAAAGCAATACCCCAAAACAGGAACCCCCTCCGGTGTACCGCAAGCGCCGGAGGGGGTTCCTGTTTGGTTTCAAAAAGATATTCTAAAGACACTCCCGCCTTTTGGGAGAGGGTCATACAGCGCCGTAGATGCCATGCACCGAGACTTCACCGGTGAAGACATGTTCTTCGCCGCTGTCGGTGCGGACGACCAACCGGCCGTCCTCGTCCACGTCGATGGCCTCACCGGCACCCTGCCCGCCGCCCGGCAGGTCAAAGGTCACGCGGCGGCCGATGTTGATGCAGGCGGCCCTGTATTCGTCCCGGAAGGGTGCAAAGCCGTCCCGCGCAAAGACGTACATCGGGCGGTCGAAGCCGAAATCGGTCAGCCCCTCGGCCAGCCATTCGGGGTCGGTGGAAAGGTCCACCTTGGCCCCCTGCAGCTCCAGCGAGGTGCCGTGGGGCAGGTCGGCTGCGTCAAAATAGCTCTGCGGCTGGGCCAGGTTGATGCCGATGCCGCACAGGATGCCCCGGCCCTGCTGCTCGTAGCCGTAGGACACGCTCTCGCAGAGGATGCCCACGATCTTTTTGCCGTTCAGCAGCAGGTCGTTGGGCCACTTGATCTGGCAGTCTACGCCGTAGCGCAGCTTCAGCTGGTCGCGCACGGCCAGACTGGCCAGCAGCGGCAGGGTGGCGGGCTGCGCCAGCGGCTCCCGGATGGCGACGGTGTAATAGAGCGCCCGGCCCTCTGCGTTGACCCAGGTGCGGCCCAGACGGCCCCGCCCGGCGGTCTGGTTGGTGGTGTAGACCGCGCCCACCGGGCCGAATTCTTCAAAATGCTCTTTCACATAGGCGTTGGTGCTGCCGCATTCGGTCAGATAGCGCACTTCATTGATGCTCATGGATGCGGTACCTCTTTGTGTTCATAGTGGACGATCCTGCCCTTGTCCAGCGTCAGGATGCCGTAGGTGTTGGGCCCGGTGTAGCACCGGCCGCAGGAGCCGGGGTTGAACAGGAACACCGATCCGTGCTGTTCGGCCACCGGGACGTGGGTGTGGCCGAACAGGGCCACCTCCGCGCCGCGGGCCTCGGCGGCATCGGTCAGCGTGTCCAGATCGTATTTTACACCGTACATGTGACCATGCGTATAGAAAATGACGACCTGATCGAAGGCGGCCAGGCCGTCCAGCGGCTCCAGCGCACCAAAATCGCAGTTTCCGGCCACGGCGTAGACCTTCATCTTCGGGTAGAACGTCAGCGCTTCTTCCAGGTCGCGCAGGCCGTCGCCCAGAAAGATGACGGCGGTCGCATCGCTCTCCGCGTGAAGGATGCGCTCGACTGCGCCGGTGCTGTTGTGGCTGTCACTCAGGATCAAAAGTTTCGTCACGGGACCAAGTCCTCCTCAAAATTTATTCTTCCGTTTCGCCGGCCTGCAACGCCAGCATCTGTTTGTAGACTTCGCTCTTGGAGTAGGGGGTGCCCTGCGCGGCGGCCTTGGCGGCAGCCGTGGGGCCGTAGCCCTCCCCGGTCAGCTCCAGTGCCCGCTGTGCGGCCTGTTCCAGCGTCAGGCTCTCTTCGGCCTCGGCAGCGGGCGCTCCGGCCATGACCAGAACGTATTCGCCGCGCGGCTCGTTCCCGGCGTAGTGGGCCTGTGCCTCGCCGAGGGTGGTCTTCCAGATCTCCTCATGCAGCTTGGTCAGTTCCCGGCAGAGGGTGATGCTCCGCTCGGTGCCAAAAGCCGTCGTGAGATCGTCCAGCGTGGTGCGCAGCTTGTGGGGCGCTTCGTAGAAGATGACCGTCCGCTTCTCGCCCTGCAGCTCGGCCAGCCGCTCCCGCTTCTGCTTTTTGTTCACGGGCAGGAACCCCTCGAACACCCAGCGGGAGGTATCCTGGCCGGAGACTGCCAGCGCCGTGACGCAGGCCGATGCGGCCGGCACCGGCACCACCCGGATGCCCCGCGCCAGCGCATCCCGCACGATGACCTCGCCGGGGTCGGAGACGCAGGGCATCCCGGCGTCCGAGCAGAGGGCGCAGTTTTCGCCCGCCTCGATGCGGCGGAGGATGCCCTCGCCCTTTTGCAGGGCATGCTCGTAGTAGCTGACCATCGGTTTTTTCAGGCCGAGGAAGTTGAGCAGCTTCATGGTCACGCGGGTGTCCTCGGCGGCGATGAAGTCCGCCGCGCCGAAGGTCGCCGCCACGCGGGGCGGCATGTCATCGAGATTGCCGATGGGGGTCGCGACGATGTATAAGGTTCCTGCCATGGGGAGTACCTCCAAAATTTATTGTTTCCCGTACAGGGCCGCTCCGGTCGAAAGGAGCACGTCCGGCTCAATGCGCAGGCCGGTCTTCCGGTTCTTCTGCGCTTCCACCAGAAAGAGCCAGGGCGCGGCATCCGGCTGATTTTTCACAAAGGCCAGCCGTTTGGGCTCCAGGCGGTGGGCCCGCAGCACGGCCAGCACTTCGGCCAGTCGTTCCGGCCGGTGGCACAGTGAGAGCCGCCCGCCGTCTTTGAGCAGGCGGAACGCGCAGCGGCAGACGTCTTCCAGTGTGCAGTCCGTCTCGTGGCGGGCCGTGGCGCGGGCGGGGTCGCTGCTCTGGAAGCCCGCCGTGAAATAGGGCGGGTTACAGGCGCACAGATCAAAGCTGCCCTCCCCTTCGCGGAAGGTGCGCAGGTCGGTGCAGCAGGGGTTGATGTGGTCGATGCTCTGGGCCATCAACGCCTCGGAGAGCAGGGCGCTGGCTTCCGGCTGCAGCTCGATGGCTGCGCAGGGGCCGCGGTGGCCCCGGTCGTGCCATTCCAGGCTGACGATGCCGCAGCCGGAACACAGGTCTGCCGCGCGCTGGAGCCGCTTTGGCTCGGCAAAGCGGGCCAGCAGCAACGCGTCTGAGCCGAACCGGTGGACCGCAGAACAGTAGACTTCTGTTTTATTATACAAAATCTCGGTGGAATGTTCCATATCTGCAAGCTGCATCCTTTACCAAAATATCGGGGCCGAAAAGCCGGGAAAATTGTGCATGAAAGAAAAGCAGCAGACCCGCTTTTGACAGGTCTGCTGCTTTTGATGCGTTTTTACGGATCTCGCCGCGAAACTTATTCAGCGGTGATTGCACCGGTGGGGCAAGCGCCCTCGCAAGCGCCGCAATCGATGCAAGCGTCTGCGTTCACAACTGCAACGCCACCCTCAACGGTGACTGCACCAACGGGGCAAGCGCCCTCGCAAGCGCCGCAGCCAACACATGCGTCAGAAACCTTGTGTGCCATAATAAAACTCTCCTTTATTTCCCGTGCCAATGTTTAGGAGACGCCTGCCCTCGCACGGTACCAGCATGCCTCTCCGGAATTCTTCCTTGTCTGCATTCTAGCAAACCAAAAATGAAAAGGCAAGACTAACCGTGCCAACGAAAAGATGTTTTTTTGTTTTTTGTGGGGTTGCACAAAAGCAAAGGCTAACTTTGGGGGAAAATTGAGAGAGATTTTTAGCGAAAATCACGAAATACAGTTAGTTTTATAATACTAACCACTGTGATTCCCCACTGTTTTTCTGGGAATTATTTCTCTTTTTTGGGGCAGTTTCCACAGCCGGTGCGGCCATTGGCGTCGGCTGCGGCCACCACGGGGGCCGGGTTGCGCACACCGGAATAATCGTCGTCCGGGTCGGGGCGGCGGGGGGCGCGCTTGCCGCCGCTGACGTACTCGCAGACACCCACTTTGTAGTACCGCGGGGTCAAAGCCTCGGTGCCGCAGCGCACCCGCAGGTAGCCGGACACCGGGTTCACTTCCAGAACGGTGCCCAGGCCGTCCGGGGTGCGCACGGTGCTGCCCACCATGGGCATGATGCTGTTCAGATACTCGTAGGCGCTCTCCTCATAAGCCAGGCAGCACATCAGGCGGCCGCAGGCACCGCTGATCTTGGTGGGGTTCAGCGAGAGGCCCTGCTCCTTGGCCATCTTGATGGAGACGGGCTGGAAGTCCTTGAGGAAGCGGGAGCAGCAGAACGGCTGGCCGCAGATGCCCAGGCCGCCGATCATCTTGCTCTCGTCGCGCACGCCGATCTGGCGCAGCTCGATGCGGGTGTGGAAGATGCCGGCCAGGTCCTTGACCAGCTCGCGGAAGTCCACGCGGCCGTCGGCAGTGAAGTAAAACATGATCTTGGAGCGGTCGAGGGTGTATTCGGCTTCCACCAGCTTCATTTCCAGGCCGTGGCGCGCGATGCACTCCTGGCAGGTGTGGTAGGCGCGCTTCTCGTCCTCGCGGTTCTGGCGCATCCGGCGCACATCCACGCTGTCGGCCATCCGGGTGATGGGCTTGAGCGCCTTGGGCACGGCGGCGTCGGTCAGTTCCCGGACGCCCTGCACCACCTCGCCGCACTCGATGCCGCGGGCGGTCTCTACGATGACGTAGTCGCCGGTCTTGATCTCGGCCCCGGCAGGGTCGAAATAGTAGCTTTTTCCGTTTTCCTTGAAACGGACAGAGATCACTTGTTTCATAGTTGTCCTCGTTCTATTTTCTGAAACGCTCAGAGATCTGAGCCTGAAGAGCCATTCTTGAAACAGTATAACATACTTGAGTGCAATTTTCTATGAAAAATCAAATTCCTCTGCAACAATCCCGGCGGCTGAGCCGTATCTCTAGCGAAAACTGACTGAATTTTGCAAAAGATTCACCCGGCACCCTTGCAACCCCTCAGACCTTGTGTATAATAGAAATTATGTAAGACTGCCCTTTTGAGGGCGCTGGCCGTGGAGCGCACGGCGCAAGCAAAGAAACGGTAGGATAAAATGGAAAAATTCAGTGTCAAAAAACCGTTCACGGTGCTGGTGGCGGTCATCATGGTGCTGATGCTGGGCTTTGTGTCCATCAGCAACATGCAGACCAACCTTCTGCCCGACGTGAATACACCGTACCTGATGGTGGTCACGGTCTACCCCGGTGCAAGCCCGGAGCGTGTGGAGAGCGAAGTCTCCGACGTGATGCAGAACGCATTGGGCACCGTGGCGGGTGTGGAAAAAGTCACCGCCACCTCGGCGGAGAACTACAGCCTTCTGCTGATGCAATTCTCCGATGATACGGATATGAACAGCGCTATGGTCAAGGTGTCGAACAAGGTGGATCAGACCACGGCCAGCCTGCCGAGCAGCTGTCTGACCCCTTCGATCATCGAGTACAGCCTGAACATGAATGCCTTTATGACCGTGGCTGTCAGCCGCGAGGGGAGCGATGTGTATGACCTGTCGGAGTTCGTCAGCGACACCCTCGTGCCCTACGTGGAGCGCAAGGGCGGCGTTTCCAGTGTGTCCACCAATGGTCTGATCGAAAAGATGGTGCAGGTCCAGCTCAGCCAGGAGAAGATCGACGCCATCAACGAAAAGCTGCTGGAAGTGATCGACGTCCAGCTGGCCGATGCGCGCAAGCAGCTGGAGAGCGCCGAGGCCCAGATCGAAGCGGGCCGCAAGGAATACAACCGCCAGTTCAAGAATTACAGCAATACCGTTTCGGATACCATGATGCAGGAGATGAGCGGCCAGGTCGGCGACGCCATCGAGGTGGTGCGCAAACAGGCGCAGGCCCTTCTGGACAGCGTGAACCAGCTCATCGCGGTGGTGCAGGAGCCGGAGATCCAGCAGGCTCTGATCGACGTCCGCGACGGGCTGCAGCGGGTCATGGACAAGTTCAACGAGACGGGCATGAAGGACATCGACTCCCTCATCGAGATCGTGACCGAGCTGCGGGATATCACCGATAAGCTGACCGGTGCACTGCAGCAGCTGCAGCAGCGCCTGAACACCGAGTCCGGCACGGAGGGCAGCACGGCGGCAGATCTGGCCGATGACCTGCAGGTACAGCAGAGCCTGAACACGGTCTACAATACCCTGAACGATGTCATCAAGGCCATGGACGATGTGCCGGGCCTGACCAAGACCTTCTCGGACGCCATCGGCAACTTCTCGCAGCAGCAGATGCAGGCTTATATGAAGTTCACCGAGGCCCGCGAGATGCTGAACGAGTACGAAAAGCAGCTCGCCGAGGCAAAGCAGACCTACGCGGACGCTGAGGAAAAGGCGATGGCCAGCTCCGACGTCTCCAAGCTGCTGGACATCGACACGCTGGCACAGCTCATCTATGCCCAGAACTTCTCGATGCCCGCCGGTTACGTCAAGGATTCCAGCGGCAAGAGCTGGCTGCTGAAGGTCGGCGAGGAATACGACAGCATCGAGGATATCTCCGGCGCTCTGCTGCTCCATGTGGACGGCTTCGGGGATGTCCGCCTGTCGGACGTGGCTGACGTTGAGGTCATCGACAACGCCGAGGCCAGCTACACCCGCCTGAACGGCGAGCGCGCAGCCGTGCTGAAGATCTACAAGGGCGCCACCTCCAGCGCCAGCGAAGTGTCGGACAACTGCCTGTCCGCTTTCCAGGAGCTGGAAGCCCAGTACGACGGCCTGCATGTGGTCGTTCTGTCCAACCAGGGCAACTATATCACCATCATCGTCAAGAGCATCCTGAGCAGCATGGTCATCGGTGCGGCACTGGCCATCATCGTGCTGGCCATCTTCCTGCGGGATGTCAAGCCCACCCTCGTCGTCGGCTTCAGCATCCCGCTGTCGGTCCTGTTCGCTGTGGTGCTGATGTACTTCACCGGCATGGACCTGAACGTCATGACGCTGGCCGGCCTGTCGCTGGGCATCGGTATGCTGGTGGATAACTCCATCGTTGTCATCGAGAACATCTACCGTCTGCGCGGCCGGGGCGTCCCGGCGGCCCGCGCCGCCGTGCAGGGCGCAAAGCAGGTGGGCATGTCGGTCGTGGCGTCTACCCTGACGTCCGTCTGCGTCTTCCTGCCCGTCGTCTTCTCGTCGAGCATCGTCAAGAGCCTGATGCAGCCCATGTCCCTCTGCATCGGCTACTGCCTCATGGCCTCGCTCATCGTGGCCCTCACCGTCGTCCCGGCGGCTGCTTCCACCGTGCTGAAAAAGGCCGAGCCCAAGCAGCTGAAGTGGTTCGACAAGATCCAGGACAAGTACGCCAAGAGCCTGGAGTGGTGCTTCCGGCACCGCGCCCTGCCCCTGCTGGCGGCGGTGGTGCTGCTGGCCTTCTGCGGCTGGCGGGTCTTCTCCATGGGTGTGGAGCTGCTGCCCACCATCACCAGCAACGAGGCCATCGTGACCCTGAGCACCACCAAGGACCTCAGCAAGGAGGATTCCTACGCCATTGCAGGCAAGGCCGTGGAGGCCATGCTGGAGGTGGACCATGTGGAAGAAGTGGGCATCACCACCGACACCCGCGTGGCCGGGATGGACATCGGCCAGCTGGGCCTGCCCACCACCATCACCGACCTGCTGAACGCAGCCAACAGCTACGGCACCTATCAGGTCAACGTCATGCTGGATGAATCCCTCTCCTCTTCCGAGATCGAGACGGCCCGGCAGGCGCTCGAAGATGCCCTTTCCGGCATCGAGGACTGCACCGCCAAGGTCGAGATCAGCGGGATGCAGGAGCTGACCAGCCAGCTGGCCAGCGGCCTGAGCGTGAAGATCTACGGTGCCGATGCCGAGACCCTTTCCCAGCTGTCGGAGAAGGTCGTGGACATCGTCAACGATACCGAGGGCTTTGCCAATGCGACCAACGGTCTGGGCAGCGGCGACGCCACCATCAACCTGCACATCGACCGCGACAAGGTCCGCTCCTACGGCCTGACCGTGGCCCAGGTCTACCAGCAGATCGCTGCCAAGCTGACCACTACCACCACGGCCCAGACCCCCGTGACCGTGGATGGCAGCACCATGAGCGTCCAGATCAGCAACAATCTGGACCCCGTCACCAAGGAAAACATGATGGACATCACCTTTGAGACCACCGTCATGTCTGCCGACGGCACCACCAGCACCGGCACCTGCACCCTGGCCGATATGGCCACCTGGGATACCGGCAGTGCGCCGGACTCCATCACCAGCGAGGACCAGACCCAGTACGTCAGCGTCACGGCCGACACGCTGGACGGCTACAACACCACCGTGCAGGCCCGTGTTCTGGAAAAGAAGCTGAACGAGTTCGCCCTCTCCGATGAGATGCCGGAGGGCTGCTCCTTCTCGATGGGCGGCGAGTCCGACTCCGTCAACTTCATGGTCAACGAGATGGTGCAGTGGCTGTCCCTGGCTCTGCCCTTCGTCTATCTGGTCATGGTGGCCCAGTTCCAGAGCCTGCTCTCCCCCTTCATCGTCCTGTTCACCATCCCGCTGGCCTTCACCGGCGGCCTGCTGGGCATGCTCTTCACCGGCCAGCAGCTGACCATGATCTCCCTGATGGGCTTCATCGTCCTGATGGGCACCGTCGTCAACAACGGCATCGTCTTTGTGGACTACGCCAACCAGCTGCGTCTGGGCGGCATGGAGCGCCGTGCGGCCCTGATCGCCACCGGCAAGACCCGTATGCGCCCCATCCTGATGACCACCCTGACCACCGTGTTGGCCATGCTCCAGCTGGTGTTCAGCAACGATATGGCGAGCCAGCTCATGAGCGGCATGGCCATCGTCATCATCTGCGGCCTGAGCTATGCCACCCTGATGACCCTGTATATCGTGCCCATCCTGTACGATATCCTCTTCAGGAAGCCGCCGCTGAACGTCGATGTCGGCAGCGACGATGAGCTTGACGACATCCCCGACGATGCCGCCGAGTATATCGCCCAGTCCTCCTCCGCACAGCCGGAGGGCTGAACCTGAAGTTCCCCAGAGCCGTCCGCCGTTCCAGGCGGGCGGCTCTTTTGCTGCCTGCGGCCCGGCTGACCGGGGCATTCCCCTTCGGATCAGCCTGAGCGGGTCATTTTCACCAAAAAATATCTCGAAATATTGGCTGATAAACCTAAAAAGATGTCCACACAGAAGGTGCAAATTGTGATATAATCATAATAATAAAGGATATAACCGAGAGTGTGGTATCCAAACATTTCGAAAAAGGAGGCGAAGCCCTATGGCACAGTTTCGCTCCAAGCCCTTTGGTGTGACCAGAGACGGCGAAAAGGTCAATGAATACATCATGTCGAATCCTGGCGGGCTGGCGGTCAGTGTGCTGAATTATGGCTGCGTGATCAAAAACATCTTTGTCCCCACAAAACAGGGTCCGGTGGATGTCGTGGTGGGCCACGATACCTTTGCCGACTACGAACAGGATTTCAACTCTTCCGGCAGCACCTGCTGCGGCGCCTTTGTGGGGCGGTACGCCAACCGCATCGAGAACGCGGAGTTCAGCGTGGGCGGCAGGAAATACCAGCTGGAGCCCAACAACGGCAGGAACCATCTGCACGGCACCTTCCCCAAAAAGATCTACGACGTCAAGGCCTTCGGCGATACCCTGCTGCTGGAGACCGAGAGCCCGGCGGGCGAGGACGGCTTCCCCGGCAACCTGAAAGTTTCGGTGCGGTACATCCTCACGGAGGACAACGCCCTGCGGATGGACTACCGCGTCTCATCCGACGCTGACACCATCCTGAACCTGACCAACCACACCTATTTCAACCTCGACGGCGGCGGGGATGTGCTGAACCAGAAGCTGCGCCTCTATGCGTCCCGCTATCTGGAGGGCAACAACGAGACCTGCCCCACCGGCAACATCCTGCCGGTGGACAATACGCCCATGGACTTCCGGGCGGGCAAGATCATTGGCCGGGACATCGACACCGGCTTTTCCCAGACCACCATGGCGGGCGGCGGCTACGACCACTGCTTCGTCATCGACCGGGGCCGCGGGGCCAGCCAGAGCCTCTGCGCCTGGGCTTCCAGCGATCAGACCGGCATCAGCATGAAGGTCTATACCACCCAGCCCGGCGTCCAGCTCTACACGGCCAACTTCCTGCAGGACTGCCCTGCCCCCGGCAAGGGCGGCATCCCGATGCAGAAATACGGCGGCTTTGCGCTGGAGACCCAGCACTTCCCCTGCAGCCCCTCTCACCCGGAGTTCCCCTCCACGGTCCTGCGGGCCGGAAAAGTGTTCCGCGCCAACACGACCCTGCGGTTCTTCACCGGCAAACAGTGCGGGAAACTGTAACCAGCAGAGCGTCCGGCCTGCATAGAAGGCCCGACGCTCTGTTTTTGTTTTTCGCCTATTTGCACAAAGTGCGGCTTCTCTCCATGGGCAACATGCGAAAAATCATGCGTCATCAAAAAGTCAAAAACTGTAAGGCAACAAAAATCCAGAGGAATAGAAAGATGGATACTTGATTCTGCCCGCAAAACGCGGTATGCTTTAGGCAGATGGAGACGGGGAAACGCCCCGCTCACAATACGGTGAGAAGTGAGGTATTTTGCTATGGCAATTCTGGTTTCCGGCGGTGCCGGTTATATTGGCAGCCATACCTGCATCGAGCTGCTGAACGCAGGCTACGATGTGGTGGTGGCAGACAACTACTACAATGCTTCCCCTGTGGTGCTCGACCGCGTCAAGCAGATCACCGGGAAGGACTTCCGCTTCTACAATGCGGATATGACCAAACACGAGGACGTGGAGAAGATCTTCACCGAGTGCCCGGACATCGACGCTGTCATCCAGTTCGCCGCCTACAAGGCCGTCGGCGAGAGCGTCTCCAAGCCCATCGAATACTACTACAACAACCTGAACTGCACCCTGGTCATTCTGGACGTGATGCGCCGCCACAACTGCCACAACTTCGTGTTCAGCTCTTCGGCCACTGTCTACGGCGACCCCGCCTCTGTGCCCATCACTGAGGATTTCCCCGTTGGTGCCACCACCAACCCCTACGGCACCACCAAGGCCTTCACCGAGCGCATCCTGACCGATGTCTGCAAGGCTGACCCGGAGCTGAACGTGGCCCTGCTGCGGTACTTCAACCCCATCGGTGCCCACAAGTCCGGCCTCATCGGCGAGGACCCCAACGGCATCCCCAATAACCTGATGCCCTACATCGCCAAGGTCGCCATCGGCAAGCTGGAAAAAGTCCACGTCTTCGGCAACGACTACCCCACCCCCGACGGCACCGGCGTGCGCGACTACATCCACGTCGTGGACCTGGCCCGCGGCCATGTTTGCGCCATCAAGAAGCTGGAGACCAAGTGCGGCCTCTTCATCTGCAACCTGGGCACCGGCCACGGCTACAGCGTGCTGGATGTCATCCACGCCTTCGAGAAGGCCTGCGGCAAAAAGATCCCCTATGTCATCGACCCGCGCCGCCCCGGCGACATCGCCGAGTGCTACGCCGACCCCTCCAAGGCCAAGCGGGAGCTGGGCTGGGAGGCTGAGTACGGCATCGAGGAGATGTGTGCCGACAGCTGGAACTGGCAGCAGAAGAACCCCGACGGCTACCACACCGTGAAGTAAAAAACCAACGAAAATGCAAGGCCCGCTTCGTCCGCTCCACACCGGATGAGGCGGGCTTTTTTTCGCTGTCTGCCTTGACAATGCCGGGCAGTTAGCATATATTAAAACTGTTTCTATAAGCTAACAATCTGTCGAAACAGAAAGGCATTGGCCATGACATTAAAAGAACTGAAGATCGGCGAAAGTGCCGTTATTGACGCAGTGGGCGGGGCGGGAGCCCTGCGGCAGCATTTTCTGGACATGGGGCTGATCCCCGGCGAGAAGGTCACGCTGGTGAAGTTTGCACCCATGGGCGACCCCATGGAGCTGCAGATCCACGGCTATGAACTGACCCTGCGTCTGGACGACGCAGCACAGATCGAGATCACTCCGGCAGCGGCAGCGCCAGCCGCTGCACCCGCCCGGCGGGAGAACAAGATGGTGGAGCATCCGGGTCTGGGCGAAGGCGGACGCTACCACACCAAACAGGGCGAGCATCCCCTGCCGGATGGCAAGACCCTGACCTTTGCGCTGGCGGGCAACCAGAACTGCGGCAAGACGACCCTGTTCAACCAGCTCACCGGTTCCAACCAGCATGTGGGCAACTTCCCCGGCGTCACGGTGGACCGGAAGAGCGGTGCCATCAAGGAGCACCCGGAAACGGAAGTCACCGACCTGCCCGGCATCTACTCGATGTCGCCCTATTCCAGCGAGGAGATCGTCACCCGCCAGTTCATCATCGGCGAAAAGCCGACCGGCATCATCAACATCGTGGACGCGACCAACATCGAGCGCAACCTGTACCTGACGATGCAGCTCATGGAGCTGGATACTCCCATGGTGCTGGCCCTGAACATGATGGACGAGGTGCGCGGCAACGGCGGCACCATCCGCATCAACCAGATGGAAGCCATGCTGGGCATCCCGGTGGTGCCCATCTCGGCGGCTAAGAACGAGGGCGTGGACGAACTGGTGGACCATGCGATCCATGTGGCCAAGTACCAGGAGCGTCCGGGCCGGCTCGACTTCTGCGGCGAGGAGGACCACGGCGGCGCGGTGCACCGCTGCATCCACGGTATCATCCACCTCATCGAGGATCACGCCAGAGCGGCCGGCATCCCGGTGCGGTTCGCGGCCACCAAGCTGGTGGAGGGCGACGCCCGCATTGAGGAAGCCCTCAAGCTGGACCAGAACGAAAAAGAGATGATCGAGCACATCATCGTGCAGATGGAGCAGGAGCGCGGGCTGGACCGTGCCGCCGCCATTGCGGATATGCGGTTCCACTTCATCCACCAGCTGGTGGATCAGACCGTGGTGAAGCCGCATCAGAGCAAGGAACAGGTGCGCAGCAGCCGGATCGACCAGTTCCTGACCGGCAAATACACGGCCATCCCGGCCTTTGTGGGCATCATGGCGCTGGTGTTCTACCTCACCTTCGGCGTCATCGGCGCGGGCCTGCAGAGCCTGCTGGAGATCGGGATCGAGAACCTGACCGTCTTTGTGGACAATGCCCTGACCTACTGGAACGTCAACGAGGCGGTCCACTCACTGGTCATCGACGGCATCTTCACGGGCGTGGGCAGTGTGCTGAGCTTCCTGCCCATCATCGTGACCCTGTTCTTCTTC
This sequence comes from Faecalibacterium sp. Marseille-Q3530, assembly GCF_017377625.1. NCBI lineage: Bacteria > Bacillati > Bacillota > Clostridia > Eubacteriales > Oscillospiraceae > Faecalibacterium > Faecalibacterium sp. Marseille-Q3530. The sequence continues at coordinate 52,908 of NZ_JAFREH010000008.1, forward strand.
CTCTCGCTGCTGGAAGATACCGGCTACATGGCCCGCGTGGCCTTTGTGATGGATAAGCTGCTGCGCCGCATCGGCCTTTCGGGCCGCAGCATCGTGCCGATGCTCATTGGCTTCGGGTGCACGGTGCCGGGCGTCATGGCCAGCCGCACCCTGCCCTCCGAGCGGGATCGCAAAATGACCATCCTGCTGACCCCCTTCATGAGCTGCTCGGCCAAGCTCCCCATTTACAGCCTGTTTGCCGTGACCTTCTTCCCGGATCATGCGGCGCTGGTCATGGTGGGGCTGTATTTCCTGGGCATTGCGGTGGGCATCCTGGCGGCATTTGCCCTCAAGGGAACCTTGTTCCGCGGCGAGGCGGTGCCGTTCGTCATGGAGCTGCCCAACTATCGCCTGCCCGGCCTGAAAAATGTGATGCAGCTGCTCTGGGAAAAGGCGCGGGATTTTCTGGAGCGCGCCTTCACCGTCATCTTCATGGCGACCATCGTCATCTGGTTCTTGCAGAACTTTGATCTGCAGCTCAGCCTGACCGCAGACCCGCAGGAAAGCATCCTGGCCTTTGTGGCCAGCGGCATCGCGCCCCTGTTTGCCCCGCTGGGCTTTGCGGACTGGCGGGTCTCCACGGCCCTCATCACCGGCTTCATGGCAAAGGAGAGCGTCGTTTCGACCCTGACCATCCTGTTCGGCTCGTCCGCTGCGCTGGGTGCGGCGCTGTCCCCGGCGGCAGCGGCCCCGCTGCTGGTGTTCTGCCTGCTCTACACCCCCTGCATTGCGGCAGTGGCCTCCGTCAAGCGGGAGCTGGGCGGCCGCTGGGCAGCCGTCATGGTCCTGAACCAGTGCGTGGTGGCATGGGTGGCAGCCTTCATCGTCCGGATGCTCGCGCTGGCGCTCGTGTAAAACATCTGTTCTTTATAACAAGAGCCTGTACCCGAAGCGATTTGGGCACAGGCTCTTTGTTTGTGTGCGGCTCTTGACAAGGCACAAAAATCGTGCTAAAATACTTCAAAAATGAACGATTCAAAAATGGAGCGATAAAATGAGAGAGAAAAACCCCAGCATGGAATTTGCAAACAAGACGGCGCTGGCCTACAGCGCGGTCTGCAAGCCGCTGTGCCAGGAACTCGGCCTGCCCCAGACGGCGTTTGATATCCTGCTGTTCTTGGCCAACAACCCCACCTACAAAACGGCCAGCGACATCGTGGAGGTGCGCCACATCAAAGCGAACCTCGTCTCGGTGAATGTGGACAAGCTCGTGCATGAGGGCCTGCTGACCCGCTGCCCGGTGCCGAACGACCGCCGCAAGACCGAGCTACTCTGCACCGAAAAGGCTCAGCCCATCATCCAGCGGGGCCGGGCGCTGCAGGAGGCTTTCTTTGACCGTCTGCTGAACGGCATCGACGAAGCACGGCTGAACGTTTTTTATGGGACCCTGGAACAGATGGGCCGGAACCTGGATGAAATTCTGGAAGGAGAACTGTAAGATGAATGTATTGTTTACGATCGTTGTGACCTTTTTTGCCGGGATGGGCGCAGGCCTGGGCACCGGCTTTGCCGGTATGAGCGCCGCTGCGGTCATCAGCCCGATGCTCATCGCCTTCCTCGGCATGGACCCTTACATGGCCGTCGGCATCGCCCTCTCATCGGACGTGCTGGCCAGTGCGGTGTCGGCCTATACCTACCATAAGAATAAGAATCTGGATATCAAGAATGGCCTCATCATGATGGCCAGCGTTCTGGTGTTCACGGTCATGGGCAGCTACCTTGCCAGCCTGCTTCCGTCGGCCACCATGGGCAGCTTCTCGGTCTTCATGACCTTCCTGCTGGGCATCAAATTCATCGTTCGCCCCGTCATGACCACCAAAGAGGCCATGCAGGGCGTCTCCGCAAAGAAGCGCGCCATCCAGTCCGTCGTGTGCGGTGTCTGCATCGGCCTGATCTGCGGCTTCGTGGGCGCTGGCGGCGGTATGATGATGCTCCTCATCCTGACCAGTGTGCTGGGCTATGAGCTGAAGACTGCCGTCGGCACCAGCGTTTTCATCATGACCTTCACCGCCCTGACCGGTGCCGTTTCCCATTTCGCCATCGGCGGAATGCCCGATCCCTTCGTTCTGGCGCTCTGCGTGGCGTTCACCCTCCTGTGGGCCCGCATTGCAGCCGTGTTTGCCAACAAGGCAGAACCCAAGACCCTGAACCGTGCCACCGGCATCGTTCTGGTCGTGTTGGGCATCGTGGTCATGGGCTTCAACTTCCTGACCAAGTAACGCACAAGACCCCCTTCGGAGCGGCAACTCGGAAGGGGGTCTTTTTGTATGAATGGGATGCGATTTTGAAAAAATCAGGCGTCTTTTTCCTCAATGGTGGAGTGCTCAATGACCCAGTCGGCGGCGCGGCGGATGGCCTCATTGCGCTGAATCATCGGGATGTTCATACCGGCCTTGACCTCATCGAGGGTCTTCTTGGTGCGGTCTGCACGCTCCTGCAGGTTCTTGTTGATCTCCTCATCGGTGGGGACGAGGTTCTCGTTCTGGGCGACCTGCAGCAGGGCCATCCGGGCGCGGGTGTTCTTCTCGGCGGCAGCGTGCACGTTGGCCGTGAAGGTCTCGCGGGTCTGGTGGATCTGGCTCAGGTAGCGGTCCAGGCTCATCCGCTGCATCTGGAGCTGCTGCTGGATGTTCTCCATCTCGTGCTGGTAGGTGCTCTCTACCAGAACACTGGGCAGCTCACCCTCAGCGGCGTCAGCCAGCTGGGTCAGGATCTGATCCTTGGCACGGTTCAGGGCACTGGCGTGTTTGCCGTCGTACAGCTGCTTGCGGACCTGTTCCCGGAAGGCTTCCATGGTGTCCACCTTGCCGATCTTCTTGGCGAAATCGCTGTTCAGGGCGGGCAGCTGGCGGACGCAGACGTCGAGCAGCTTGATCTTGAAGACGACCGGCTTGCCTGCCAGATCCTTGGCGTGATAGTGTGCCGGGAAGGTGACGTGGATCTCAAACTCCTCGCCGCCCTTGTGGCCCAGGATGCCGTCCTCAAAGCCGGGGATCATCCGGCCGCTGCCCAGCTGCAAGGTCTGGTTCTGGGCGGTGCCGCCTGCAAAGGCCTTGCCGTCCAGCAGACCCTCGTAGTCGATGTGCACGATGTTGCCCTTGACGGCCGGGCCTTTGTGGGGCACCAGCTCCGCCGCCGCGGCACGGCGGCGCTCCAGCATGGCGTCGATCTCCTTGTCGGTGACAGCCGGGGTGACGCACTCGGACTGGAAGCCGGTGGTCTGGGCCAGCTTGAGTTCCGGCTGCAGGGCGGTGGTGGCGGTGGCCACAAAGCCCTCGTCCTTCTTGACGCTGACCAGATCGTAGCTGGGCTCATCCACGGCGTGGAAGCCGTGCTCCTGCATCGCAGCATCGTACAGTGCGGGAACGTCCCGGTCCATCAGATCGTTGATGGCGTCATACCAGAAGGTGTGCTCGCCGCGGTCGGCTTCGATCTGCGCACGGTCAGCCTCGCCCTTGGCAAAGCCCTTGATGGTGTAGGAAGCGCGGGTGCGCTCATACACCGCGTTGGATGCGGTCTCCAACTCCTCAGCGGTCGCGCTGAAGGTCATTTTGCAGACACTCTTTTCGGGAGTTTCCACGCTTACCAGTTTCATAGAAATCGAACCTCCGTGTTGCCCCAAAAGGAGCGAATTCAAACATTAGTAAAGTTATTATAGCACAAGTGGGGCAAAAGCGGTATAATAAAACAGAGAAAAAGTGCGAAGAGAACACTTTTGCCGGCCGGAACGGGCCGGAATGAGGGGCTTTTTGCAGGGAATACGAAAGGATGTGCATCGTATGCGCTTATTTGACGTTCTGGGGCCGGTCATGATCGGGCCCTCTTCCAGCCACACGGCGGGTGCAGCCAAAATTGGATACACGGCACAAAAGCTGCTGGGCGATATCCCGGTGGATGCCGACATCGGTCTGTATGGCAGCTTTGCCACGACGGGCCGAGGCCACGGCACCGACCGTGCGTTGGTGGCAGGTCTGCTGGGCCTCCGCCCGGATGATCCCCGCCTGCCGGACAGCTTTGAGCTGGCCAGAGAGCAGGGCATGAAGTTCAGCATCCACCCGGTCGAGCTGCGCTCAGCCCACCCGAACACCGCTGTGCTGCGGCTGACGAGCCGGACCGGCCGGGTCCTTTCGATGAAAGCGGCCTCGGTGGGCGGCGGACGCATCCGCGTCACCGAGATTGACGGTGTGCCCGCCGATTTCGGCGGCGACAGCAACACCCTCATCATCCACAACGAGGACACCCCCGGCTGCATCGCAGAGGTCACGACCTCGCTGGCGCTGCGGCGGATCAACATCGCGTCGATGCAGGTGTTCCGCGCCGGGACGGGCAGTTACGCCGTCATGGTGCTGGAATGCGATTCTCACATCCCCCACCCGCTGGAGCAGCAGCTTGCGCTGATGCCCGGCATCCTGAAAGTGACCTGCCTGAACGTAGACGAACCCGAAGAAAATGCGGAGGACTGAGCAATGGCTTTTTTATCCTGTGAAGAAATGCTGGCAGCAGCCCGCACCCAGAACATCTCGCTGGCCGAGGCGGTTTTGCGCAGCGACCTGGCGGAGAGCCGCCTGACCGAGGAGCAGAGCCGCCATGGAATGCGGCATCTGTGGCACGTCATGGAGGCCACCAGCCGGGATTACGACCCTGCCCAGCGCAGCCGCAGCGGCCTTTCCGGCGGCGACGCCGCCAAAGTGGAACAGGCGCATCGGGCAGGCCGGAGCTACGGCGGCGATTACCTGGCCGAGGTGACGGCCGAAGCGCTCAAGACCGCCGAGTGCAATGCCTGCATGAAGCGGATCGTGGCCGCGCCCACCGCAGGCAGCTGCGGCGTTCTCCCGGCGGTGCTGCTCCCGCTGGCCCGCGCGGGCGAAGCCGATGAGACCGCCATCTGCGAAGCGCTCTACGTGGCCGCAGGCTTCGGTCAGGTCATCGCTGCCCGCGCAACGCTGGCCGGTGCCGAGGGCGGCTGCCAGGCCGAGGTCGGAGCCGCCAGCGCCATGGCTGCGGCGGCGCTCTGCCACCTCAAGGGCGGCACACCGGAACAGTGTTCCGCAGCGGCCGCCATGGCGCTGGGCAACCTGCTGGGCCTGGTCTGCGACCCGGTGGCGGGTCTGGTGGAAGTCCCCTGCATCAAGCGGAATGTCGTTGGCGCAGTGAATGCCGTCTCCTGCGCCAATATGGCGCTGGCCGGGGTGGACTACGCCATCCCCTGTGACGAGGTCATTGACGCCATGGGCCGCGTCGGAAGCCTGCTCTCCCCCGACCTCCGCGAGACCGGCCAGGGCGGCCTTGCCGCAACGCCCACCGGCATCCGCATTGCCGAGCAGCTGGCGGAAGAAACGTAAAAACGAAACGGCGTACTTTTTTCAAAGACGAAAATAAAATTCTGAAAAATCCAAAGAAAATTTCAAAAAACCGTTGACAAAACCCCTCCTCAGTGATAAAATACATTATGTTCCGAGTGGAACGTATGCGTTGGTAGCTCAGCTGGATAGAGTGACTGACTACGAATCAGTAGGCCGGGGGTTCGAGTCCCTTCCATCGCACCATGACGAATGTTCTTACAGCATTTAGCTGTCAAAGAGCATTCGTCATTTTTTATTCGCTAAATAGCGACATCACAGGGGGTGTAGTTCACAACTACGCCTTTTCTTGTATTCACTGATACATCGGGTGTCGGTAAAGGAAGTGCGCTTGGAATCTCGATGGTGCCCACGCAGTTGTAGTGAATGCGGAGCCGCTGCTCCCATACACCATTGACCTTTTCTGCATTGAACACTTCGATTTTTTCCACCAGTTCATTCAGCATCCGGGGTGTCAGCTTTTTTGCTCTGGTGTACTTGCGAACCAGACTGATAAACATATCCGTTGTCATAGTGCGGCTGCTCTGCTTTTCGATTTCGGAGCGGAGCTGTTTGATTTTTTCGGTCAGCTCCTTTTGCTCGTCCTCATATCTCCGGGACATTCTGGAAAAGCGTTCATCAGAGATCTTGCCGGAAACATTGTCCTCATAGATGCGCTCAAAGAGACCGTCCAGTTCTTCATCACGGGCAAGGAGTGCTTTCAACTCTTTCTCTTTCAGCTTGCGGTCGGCTTCGTCCGCCTGCTGGGAGTGCCCGATAACAGCCTTCAAAAAGTCGTCCTCGTAGAGGCTGGCAAACTTGGTCAGCCGCCGAATCTCGCCTAGCACCACTTCTTCCAGAAAGTCTACCCGGATGTAGTGGGTGGATTGACAGGTACCACGGTTGCCTTTGTAGTTGGAGCAGTTGAAATACTTGATTTCCGGGTTGCCCTGATTGAAGTGGAAATGCAGATTGCAGCCGCAGTCTGCGCAGACAAGCAGGCCGGAGAACATATTGTGTTCTCCGTTGCTGGTACGGCGTTTGCGCATCTTTCCGCGCTTCTGCTGTACCTGTTCAAACACGGCACGTTCAATAATGGGTTCGTGAACATCATGGAACACTACCCAATTTTCCGGGTTGTTATGAATCCGCTTCTTATTCTTGTAGGACTTGGAGTAGGTTTTGAAGTTCAGAACATCACCACAATACTCCTGCTGGTACAGAAGATGGGTAATCGTGGAGCCATTCCACTTGGTGGTGGGGCGCGTCTTGGTCTTTCCGGGACGGCCGATGCCTTTCTGAATCCAGTAGGCCTGCGGCGTCAGGACGCCTTCCTTTTCAAACTGGGTGGCAATCTGTTCCGTGCCAAAGCCCTCCAACGTCATATCAAAAATGCGCCGGACAACTTGTGCAGCTTCTTCATCAATGACCCAATGCTTGGGATTGTTCGGGTCCTTGATATATCCATAGGGAGGAAGCCCCATCGGTTCGCCGGAGTTGCCTTTGATTTTATTACTGATACGGCGTTTCTTGCTGATGTCGCGGGCATACCACTCATTGAACAGGTTTCGGATGGGTGCCAGTTCATTTTCTCCCTCGGCCGTGTCGATGTTGTCCGAAACGGCAACAAGTCGGATGTCATGGTCCGGGAAAAATTCTTCTGTCAGCCGCCCGACCTCGATATAGTTTCGGCCCAGACGGGAAAGGTCTTTGACGAACACAGCAGAGGCTTTCCCTTGTTCAAGCTGCTGCATCATTTCAACGAAACCGGGACGGTTCATGGTCACGCCGGAAATGCCATCATCCAGAAAGTGAACCAGATTGGTATAGCCTTTTTCCTTTGCAACTTTGGTGAGCAGTTTCTTTTGGTTGCCGATGCTGTAACTCTCGCCCTCCAAATTATCATCACGGGAAAGACGCTCATAGAGAAAAGCGGTTGCTTCACGGGATTTCTTGTTACTCGACTGTTTCATACTCGCTCCTTTCTTGGGACAGTCGAATAGCAAATTCACTTGTACGCCTATATTATAACACAATCCGCTTTCTCTGTCCGCTGCCTCCCGAAAGGTCATTATAATTTTTCGCTTTCGGATTTCATCAGCCGGAGAAGAACTTCTCCTAAGGTCTGGGAGCTTTCTTCTTTGAACACCGGCTCAACGATAAAGGAGCGATTGCCAATACGATAAGTCGAATCCAGAGTAAGCATCTCTGGATTTTTTGTTTTTTCAGGGTTTATCTTTTTCGCTTGCATCGTAAAATCCCCTTTCTTAAAAATCAAAAAATGAGCCAACGGACGGCTGCTGGCAGCAGCCCACGGGAATCTCACCCTTGCATTCCTCATGCAGCCCTACTCATTGCCTGCGACGCTCTGAACGCTCGGACTTTGACGGTAAGGGAGTATCAGTCTGTCAGTATGTCATGGCCCGCAAGCAGCCACGCTTGCATTGCGGCGGGGTGGAGATCGCTCCACTTTTCAGAGAAAAGCATCGTGGCGCACCCGCCGTCCGGCTCGATACAGACAGCAACGTATCCGTTTGCCCTATGATGCACCGCCATTGTCCGGCGGGCATATTTTTCAAGGTGCTGTCCCGAAATGTGGAAAGGGTCAGACCGTTTCGGCTTTGGTTACAATAGAAGAAATCAGTTTGATTTCCAGATGGCGTTTCATGTACTCGTCTATGCACACATGAGGCTGACCGTGCTTGTCATAGAGAATGCCTGTACAGAGCTTGTTGATATAACCTCTGTAATGTCGCAAAACCTGTTCAACTGCATCGGTGTCCCCAGCGCAGGCAGAGCGAATCACCGAGAGCGGTAAAAACTCTCTGCTCGTGTGTTCATAGGAGTTCATTTACGCCTAACCTCCCTCCGGCAAGTGCGCCTTTAGCTTTTTTTGCAGCTCGTTCAGCGTTTTTGTCCGGTGGCGCTGTACAGCACTCCGGGACATTCCCATGAGGTCGCCAATCTCGCCATCGCCCAGTTCCAGAACGCAAAACAGAATCAGAATGCTTTGTTCTTGCTTTGGCAGAGCGGCAAACGCATTGGCAACAAGTTCATTGTCGATGTGCAGATCACAGCCGTAGGATGAAAATACAAATTCTTCACTTGGATAATGGTCTACACTCGTGAGCTGCCCCAGTTCTTCCATCGACAGAACGCTGAATGACTTTTCACGGTCAAGCAGGCGTTTTTTGTTTCGGTGATAGTTCCGGGCCTCATTTCGCAGCACCGCTTTGCAGAACGCATCGAATCGGTACTGTTCGCCATCGTTGCGAGGGATAGCTTCCATCTTCTCACCCCCTTTCCGTGGGGATGTCGGGTGGATTTTTCCCTTTCCGCTAATATGACACCTGAAACACCCGATTCTGCCCGCTTTTTTGAAAATTTCCAAAAATATTTTTGAAACAGGCAACTTTTCAGGCGGCAATAGAAAAGCCCAGCAGACCGAAAACGGCCAACCGGGCATAATGGCAGCACGAAACGCGCAGTAGCTACATCGTATAGTACATAGTAAAAGCCCTGCTGACCCTGTGCGGGAGCAAGGCTTTTTTTGACAGTTCAAAGCTGGGCGTTCGATAGAATATCAGGCGCATGGTGGCATCCTCCTATGGCCGCCATACGGACGATGAAACGCTTTGATAAGCAAAAAGAACCGGCGGCCTTGATTTTCTCAAAAGCCGCCGGTTCAAAATGGGCGCGCGGATATGTCTGCTGTACGACGGCTTTTTTTCTTTTGCCGTCGTCCGGCAGGTGTTTTTACTTTTTATTCTTTTGTGCTACATGGACGATTATGGCAACTAAAATAATTGCGGCGACCATACCAATTAAAGGGAGCCATGTGTCGGTGATGCTTTGCAATACGGCATTCCAGTTTACATTTTCGGGCAACATAGTTTAGACCTCCAATTCTCGCTGTTCTGTGACAATACGTTTACAGGAAAGATACGTTGCAAGGAAATAGCTTCCGTAGACAAGCAGAAAAAGAACGATTGTCAGTCCGATATTTGTTGCGATATGGATGTTCATAAATTCTTCCACCACAGCCATTGCTTTGCCAATCAGAAAAGCAGAATACACGCCAGCGACGACTAGCGGAATGGCAAAGAACACGACTGTCTGCACAAAAAGCGTATGATCGATTTGCCTGCGGCCTGCACCCAGCTTTTGCAGCAAGCCATAACGATACACATTGTCGGTCGTTTCGGTAAGCTGTTTTAACGCTAGAAGTGCGGCGCAAATCAGCAAAAAGACCAACCCGATATAGCAGCAAAGGAAGCTCACCAAGGCATCAAGGCCGTAGAACGTCTCATACATCATGTTCTTTTCGGCATACCGATAGCCATGTGTACTATCCAATCCAATCGGAATCATCTTTTGCAGAACTTCATTGGAATCTGCATCTAGTTTATATTGCACCAAAAGCACATTTACATCTTTTTCAAGAGATGCGGTGACGGAATCGGGAACGATCAAGGTGCCGCGGTCATTATTACCAACCGAGGTCATAACGTATGTTTCCTGCAAAACGTTATCTTCTGCACGCTGTAAAGTCGCCCCGCCAACCATGATTTCCGGGTGGCTCTGCAATGCAGCAGCAACATACCGATACGTTCCATTGTAGTTGCAGTTCAACAGGTATTGGCCATCGTTCAGCGTGATGGGTGCTTTGTTCTGCATGGCTAAGGCACGATTCAAGTCCGAAATGGAGATTACAGAAACCTTGCTGTCAGGAACTTTTTCATCAATCGGCCAAAATTTGACTTTCTGTCCTTCAAATAGTTCAGAGTAGGTCATATCGGCCTCGTAAACACTGATTTGCTCTGTAGCTTTGGCGTAGTTGCTTATGGTAATATCGTGTGCAGCGAGATAGGCAGCAATATCGCTGTCCCCGTCAACCGAAACATTGGAAAGCACGTTCAAATCATAGGGCGTTGCAGATTGGGACATTTTGTTCATAGCAAGCGCTGTGCTTGCGCCAATCGACACGGCGCAGATCGTGATGGTCAGCAATCCGCATACAACCGTTACCACAAGATAATTGGTTCGGATTTTGCTGCCAATCTGACGGACAAGGAATGTATTCAGACCTTTCAGGTAAAAGCGTTTCCTTGCACTTGCTACTTGCATGAAAACGGCTGACAGCGAGTAGAACAGCAGAAAAGTTCCCGCGACCAATGCCGCCGCTGCCAACTGGAACAGATTATTTTCATGCGATGGCAGAATCCCGTTTTTGTTGAACAGCGCGGCAGAAATTCCGATGCAAAGCAGCGAGAGCAGGAACAGACAAACCGGCAAGATACGGTTTTCAGTCTGCATACTTTCGTTTTTTCTGCTGTCCGTCAATAGGTCAATCAATGTAACATTGGTGACAGACCGAATATTGAAAAGCATGACGATAAAAAAGATGATTGTGAAACACAACACGGTCTGGCGAAGCGCTCCGGCTGAAAACACGATCCGAAACTTTTCAAGATTGATTGCAAAAAGCCGCAATGCAATCAAAGAAAACCCTTGCGAAAAGAAAAAGCCCAAAAGCAATCCTGTGCCCAGCGCAATGATGCCAACACAAAGCGTTTCGCCTGCAAACAACCGGGAAATACGCCCTTTTTTCATGCCGAGCATCATATACACGCCCAATTCCTTTTTGCGACGTTTCAATAAAAACTGGTTGGCATAAAGAATCAGAAAAGCCAGAACAACCGCAATCATAGTGGAAAGCGTAGAAAGCATAATGCCGAGCTGACGATATAAGAGCGTGCCGGTCATGCCCATATTGGAAAAAGCCGGCTGGTCAGAAATGGAATTGAACGCATAGAACAAACTGACCGAAAGGGTCAGCGTAAGAAAGTAAATCAGATAGTCACGAATGTTCTTGCACACATTTCGGAAAATCAGCTTACATGTGTTCACTCTGTTCACCTCCCAAGACGGAAACTACTTCCAGAATTTTTGTAAAAAATTCTTTGCGCGTATCCGTCCCACGATGCAGTTCGTTGAACACCTGCCCATCTTTGATAAACAAAATGCGATTGCAATAGCTGGCAGAAAAAGCGTCATGCGTTACCATGAGAATCGTTGCTGAAAGCCGTTCATTCAATTCGGTCAACATTGTCAACAGCATTCGGGAAGAGTTGGAATCCAGTGCGCCGGTCGGCTCATCTGCCAGTACGATGGCGGGATTTGTCACCATCGCTCTTGCAGCAGCTACTCTCTGCTGCTGACCGCCAGACATCTGATAGGGGTATTTACCCAATACATCCTGAATGTTCAGCGCTTGGGCAATCTGTGGAATACGCTGCTCTATTTCACTGGGTTTGGCACCTGCGATGGAAAGGGCCAGAGAGATATTTTCATAGGCGGTCAAGGTGTCCAGAAGATTGAAATTCTGGAAAATAAACCCCAGCTTTTTTCCACGGAAATCTGCAAGCTGTGCTCTATGCAGCATCGTGATATCCTTTTCCTCTACATAGATATGACCGCTGGTGACGGTATCAATCGTGGAAATGCAGTTCAGCAAGGTGGTTTTGCCAGAGCCGGAAGCACCCATGATGCCGAGAAATTCTCCTTTGCGAACAGAAAAAGAAATGTGGTCGATGGCTTTTGTCAGGTTGCCTTTGTTACCGTAAAATTTTTGGATGTCATCCACCCGTAAGATCGTATCGCCCATAGGTCAGGCTCCTTTCTCAAAAGCGCTTTGCTTTTGTGCTTTTACTCTACCACAAGGAATTTTCCGATGCCATTAAATTGGATTACATTTGTATTACCAAAATGTAAGGTTGAAAAAAGCGAGGCTTTACAGCCCCGCCACCTGCAAATAGCTTTCCGTAGGAAAAACCATCGTCACCGTCGTTCCCTGTCCCGGAACGCTGGAAATAGAAAGTGAGATATTCATTTTTCGACATAGCCTTTGGCTCAAGTACAAACCAATGCCGGTTGATTTGGAATAACGACGGCCGTTTTCACCGGTAAAGCCTTTGTCGAACACACGCGGCAAGTCAACAGCAGAAATACCAATGCCATTATCGGAAATGAAAAGAGATACCGTGTTTTTCTCTGCTCTGGCTGAAAATTCAACTTGTAAATTATCTTTCCGATACTTGATAGCGTTGGACAGAATCTGTCCGATCACAAAGGTGCAGCTCTTGCTGTCTGCGGCCACGGGAATATCCAGTTCCTTTAGAACCGGCTTTCCACCGACCTGAATCAACGGCTTTGAGTACGTTTTTAGCGCAGCGTACACCAATGCCTGCAAGGTGGTTTTCTCCACCTTAAAGTCCTTTTCCACATCGGTACTGCGGGCGTAATATAGCACCTGCTCCACATAAGCATCAATTTTCCGCAGTTCATCGTCAATTCGCAGTGTGATGGGATTCTTTTCATTTTCAACGATCAGCCGGGCAGAGGTGATAGGCGTTTTGATTTCATGCACCCATGAATCAAGGTATTCCCGATATTCACGGTTCTCCTGTTCTGCACAGGCAAGCTGGTCGTTCTGGTATTTGTTGCAGCACCGCAGAACGTCCACCAAAATCTGCCCCTCTAAAAAATGAGGCGGCACCATTAACTCGCCTAAAAGAGTTTTTATGGCCATCTGCTCTGTCATTTTTTGAAGCAGATTATAAAAACTCTGCTTGCGGAAAAAATCATACAGCAGCGCTGTACTGTACGCTGCAAGTAAAATCACCTCGGCAAACAGAATAAACACAGCAGGTGTTTCAATCAGCCAGAGGAGCGCAAGCAGCACGAGTGCAGCCACCAGCATACAAATCAGGGAAAAGATACGGTCAAGCAGATACTCGGATAACTTCATACGCAATACCCTAAACCACGTTTCGTTTCCAGATAGTCCGGCAGACCGATTTCGGTCAGTGCTTTCCGTAACCGAACGATGTTGACATTCAATGTGTTTTCGTCTATAAATTGTTCACTCTGCCAGAGTTCATCAATAATAGCGTCACGGGGAATAATGTTGCCCTTATTCACCATAAGCAGGCGCAAAATCCCAAGTTCATTTTTGGTAAGCGATTTTTTGTTCCCTTGATAGCTGATTTCCGCCTTGAGCAAATTTAAGGTCAAGCCTTTGTGCGTGAGAACGATGTTGTCCTGTACTTCATAGGTCCGAGCCAGAAGTTTTTGGATTCGCGCCAAAAGAATCTGTGCATTGTACGGCTTTGCAATATAATCATCTGCGCCGATGTTCAAGCTCATCAACTCGTCAAAATCGCTGTTTCTGCTGGTAAGTACAATGATAGGAAGATTGGATTTCTGTCGGATTTCTCTGCATACTTGGAAACCATCCTGATAGGGCAGATTGATGTCTAAGAGAATCAAGTTAGCCCCTGATGAAAGAGCAGCTTGCACAATGTGGTGAAAATCATCGCTGCTGTCGCATTGGTAGCCGTACTTTTGAAGAAGCTGAACAAGTTCCTCGCGGATTGCTGGTTCATCTTCTATAATGAAAATTTTCATGCTCACACCTCCATATTCTATTATATTTCGATTTTCCAGAGAATACAATGCTCAAACTATGAACAATAAAGTTTAGCATATATGCAGTTTGCATCATTTCGCCAATCGTCCATGAACTATAAAATGTATATGGGTGATGCAGAATGGCAAAAATTGAGGACTGTCCCGGCTTTGAAACGTTCGGAGCGGATGTCAAGGCAGCACGAAAGGCAAAACAGCTTTCCCGCAGTGCGCTGGCCGACATGATACATTGTGACAGCCGGTATCTTGCGAACATCGAAAACGAAGGCACGTTGCCCAGCTTGCCGGTGGTGATTCAGCTGATAAAAATATGTGGTCTGCCAGTGGAACGGTACTTCAACCCGGAACTCATGCGGGAAGAAAGTGCGGAACGTCAGCGGGTCAGCCACAAGCTGCAGCTTTGCCCGGAAGAATACTTACCCATCGTAGAAGGTGCCATTGACGGTGCCTTACGAATCCATGAACAGGAAAAAGAGCCCGTGTGTGTCTGATTGTCATGCACGGTCATTGAGAGGATGCAAAAGCGTCCTCTTATTTTTTTTTGCATTTTGCGGGCAAAACGGGGGTGTTGTGGTGTCATAGTAGTGGGGAAAGGTAACGTAGCAAGCATAGGGAGTGTAGCCACTCCCGGCAGAAATGCTTGCTGGGGAGTACCCCAGACCCCCAAGAAACGAGGTGAAACTATGGCGAACCGAACCCGAAAAATTGTTCTGCGTGTTCCCGTGACGCCGGAGGAACAGGAACTTATCCGGCAGAAGATGGCTCTGCTGCACACACGGAATTTTTCTGCCTACGCCCGGAAGATGCTGATAGATGGTTATGTTGTCCACATCGACACCACCGACATCCGGGCGCAGACCGCCGAACTGCAAAAGATTGGTGTCAATATTAACCAGATCGCGCGGCGGCTGAACAGCATGGGGCCGCTGTACACACAAGATGTTGCGGACATCAAAGGAGCGCTGGCACAGATATGGCAGTTACAAAGATACATCCTATCAAGTCAACGCTGAAAAAGGCACTGGACTACATCGAGAATCCAGCCAAGACGGATGAAAAAATGCTGGTGTCCTCCTTTGACTGCTCCTATGAAACCGCCGACATCGAATTTGAACTGCTGCTATCACAAGCCATGCAGAAAGGCAACAATCTGGCCCACCACCTGATACAGTCTTTTGCGCCGGGCGAAACCACGCCGGAGCAGGCCCACGAGATTGGCCGACAGCTTGCAGATGAAGTCCTGCAAGGCAAATACCCGTATGTGCTGACCACGCACATTGACAAGGGGCACGTCCATAACCACGTCATCTTTTGTGCCGTGGACATGGTGAACCAACGAAAGTATGTTTCCAACCGACAGAGTTATGCCTACATCCGGCGCACCAGCGACCGGCTGTGCAAGGAACATGGTCTGTCTGTGGTGATGCCCGGTCAAGACCGGGGCAAAAGCTATGCCGAGTGGGATGCACACCGCAAGGGCACGAGCTGGAAGGCGAAGCTGAAAGCTGCCATAGATGCAGCCATCCCGCAGGCCAAGGATTTTGACGATTTTCTGCGGCTCCTGCAGGAGCAAAGCTATGAGGTCAAGAGGGGCAAGTATGTGTCGTTCCGTGCGCCCGGACAGGAACGGTTCACCCGCTGCAAAACGCTAGGAGAAGTCTACACCGAGGAAGCCATCACCGAGCGCATCAAAGGGCGGTTCGTGGAGCGGAAGCCCAAAGAAAACCACAAAATTTCGCTGCGGATTGATTTGGAGAATAGCATCAAGGCCCAGCAGTACGCAGGGTACGAGAAGTGGGCAAAGCTCCACAACTTGAAACAGGCTGCCCGGACGATGAACTTCCTGACGGAGCATGAAATTGATAGTTACCCGGATTTGGAAAGCCGGGTGGCCGAGATCACCGCCGCCAGCACCGAAGCTGCCGCCGCATTGAAAGCAGCAGAGCGCCGGCTTGCAGAAATGGCCGTGCTGATAAAGGATGTCACCACCTGTAAGGAACTGCACCCACTGTTGCATGAGTATCAGCGGGCTGCTGACAAAAAGCAGTTCCGACGTAAGCATGAAGGAACCTTGATTCTCTATGAAGCAGCGGCGAAAGCTCTAAAAGAGCAGGGCTTTCAAAAGCTGCCCGACCTCTACGCCCTGAAAAACGAGTATAAGCAACTGGCCGAGCAGAAAGACCAGCTGCAGCGGCAGTACAATGATGCCAAACGCCAGATGCAGGAGTATGGCATCATAAAGCAGAATGTGGACGGCATCCTACGGACAGCACCGGGAAAGGAGCAGATGCAGGAACGGTAAATCTGCACAAAATATTGTTCAGATTTTTGAATCCCAAACGCTTAGACCGGGTGGCGTTTCCACCCGAAATCATGTAAAATAGAACTAGACAACGAAAGCGAGGAACCCTCTATGGCAGAAGTAAAAGACAATAGCTCTATCCAGCTTTTTGAAAATCAGAAAATCCGTACTGCGTGGGACGCAGAAAAGGAAGAATGGTATTTTGCCATCGTTGATGTGATTGCTGTTCTGACTGACAGCGCAGACCCACAGAACTATTGGCGCGTTCTAAAAAAACGTCTTAAAGACGAAGGAAATGAAACCATTACAAATTGTAATGGTTTGAAAATGACCGCTCCTGACGGCAAAAAGCGCAAAACGGATGTCGCTAACACTGAACAGCTCCTGCGCATCATCCAGTCAATCCCATCTCCGAAAGCTGAACCGTTCAAGGCATGGCTGGCAATGGTAGGCAAAGAACGCATCGAGGAAACAATCGACCCGGAGCAGGCCATTGACCGTGCGCTTGATACCTATTTGAAGAAAGGCTACTCCGAAGAATGGATTCACCAGCGGCTTTTGGCAATCCGCATCCGCAACGAACTGACGGATGAATGGAAGAAGCGCGGAGTACAAAAGGGCAAGGAGTATGCTATCCTGACCGATGAAATCTCCCGCGCATGGTCTGGCATGACCACAGGGCAGTACAAGCGGCTGAAAGGTCTGACGAAAGAAAATCTCCGGGACAATATGACTGATTTGGAACTTGTGCTGACCATGCTGGCGGAAGCCTCCACCACGGATATTTCCAAAACTGCAAAGCCACAGACCTTTGAAGAAAACAAGCAGGTTGCCAAACGCGGCGGCAAGGTGGCCGGCATTGCGCGGCAGGCTCTTGAAGCGGAAACCGGCAAGCCTGTTATCACAGAAAAGAATGCGTTTGACTTCCAGCAGCTTGTGACCGACATTGTAGAAGATGCCGCCGAACTGCCGGAAAATCCCACCGAGAAAAAAGATAAAGACTGATACATGAAAAATAGCCGGACACAGCAGCCACAAGGCTACCGTGTCCGGCTATTTCTGTGTTGACAATGGCACATTACTCTCTCTAAAAATAATGTGTCATTGTCGAGCTGGCAGTATCACTCACCCGCAAAATCAAACCTCTGTCCGTCAAAGTCAGCATCGGTCATGTGCTCCAACTTGGCAACGGCGCTATTTGCCAGCCTCCGCATTTCCGTGTCCATGTCCGGCAGTGCGGCCATCATCCGCGCCATCGTCCGGCGGCGGTCAGAAGTGTGGTACATACAAATCAAATTTTCTTCTTCTACGCTGAAATTCATGCGTCAGACCTCCATTTCGTGTTGCTTGCTGCGGGCCGCTGCCTTTTTCGGGCTGGCGGCCTGTTTTGTTTCGGAAAGCTGCTTGCGGACGGAAGTGCGGGGCTTGCAGATGCCCTTGTCCCGGTTTTCGTTTTTGCCAACCAGCGCGTAGATGCCGAAACGGTCTTTCACGCTGGACAGGTGCAGGGACTTGTACGGCAACATGGCAAGTAGCTGGTCCGTGTCCCGGCTGGATGCCAGCTTGGTGAAATACGGCGATACCTCCACCATAAAATGATTCTTGTCCGGGCTGTTGGGAGCAGCCAGCCGCTTTATATCGGTTGCGATACGCTGCGCTTCGGCTTCAATCAGCCCGGTGTGTAGTGCTGCAAGATGTTCTTTGAAATCACTGGGCCGTGCAGGTTCCCGGCTGCGCTGCTCCTGTCGGATGGTCGCTTGCAGAAGTTCCGGGTCACGGGGCTGCATTTCATACCGCACGAACTCTCCAAAATATTTGTCCGATCGGCTGTCGAAATGCTCTTTGAGGCCAATTTCCCGCATCCCACTTTCGTAGATCAGGCGATTGGCACCCACAAGCAGAGCGGCATCCCGGATATGCTGGAAATGCTGCTGGTAGTCCAGTTCATACAGATTGCCTTGCACAGTTCCGTTGGCCGCGCCGGTCAGCTCCACCGCATAGGCAAGAATCCTGTCATGGGTCTGTTCGCCGCAGAATTTCCATGTGTTGTAGGCTTGCGTGTCTTTGAGCAGCACGTCCCGTTCCCGGAAGCAGAATGTTCCAGAGGGCCGGGACAGCCACAACAGCAGCTTATCTTCCGGCTGGTCGCTGCGGGCGGCCTCCCGCAGCATCTTGATGTCATAGGCAAAATCGCTCTGATAGTATGCGGTGTTCTGGTGCATAATGGCTTCCAGCGCAGCGATCACATCCATATTTTCAAATTTTTGCACGGCTTACACCTCCAATTCCTTTGTCTTTTCTCGTGGCTGCGTTTGCTTGCTCTGTTCCTTTTTTGCGGCATCCAGCTGTGCCCGGATGGACGGCTTTTTCGATTTGGCCGTTCGGGATTTTTTTGCTTTCGGCGCCTTTTCCTCGGCTTTGACTGCGGCGGCAAGGTCTGTCAGAGAAATTTGTTCTCCGGCTTTTGCTTTTGCCTCCAATTCGCCCAGAGATGGTGCATTGTTCAGCACGCCATCAATCATATTTTCGTTTTGTTCGGTGGAAAGTTCTGCAGTGCGCAGCGGATTTTCCCGCAAGAACTCCGGCACCTGCTGGAAGCCCACACTGTCGCAGTAGTGGGCGGTGTCCTGCCCATTCTGGTGCAGCACCACCACATCCGAAACAGACAGCGAGTGTCCCTTGAAATCTGCCGGATAGTCCACATTGAATGTGCGGTAGATGTCCTCCAACGTGGTGCCAGCAGTCAGCGGCGCGGTGTACACTTCCGTATAGTTGGACTTGTCCACGGTCCGGCCAGCGGCTTGCAGGCGGTCGTAAGGTTCAAAACGGTAATCACGGGTGGAATCCTCATTGCGCAGCTGGCAGATGGAAAAGCTGTCCTGCTGCGGTGCTTCAAAGCCTGCCGCCGCATATTTCTCAACCGTCATTCCAGCAGCAGCCGCTTCCTGCGCGATCTCGGCCTGCACCTGTGCCTTGTAATCCTGCAAGCTCTGGTCAAAGTCAGCCAACTTGGGCGGTTCCGGCAAGTTATACTGGCCTTGGTTAAGCAGCGGGCGGCAGTCCTGCGCATAGGTTACAATGGCATTGTAATAAGCGGTTCGTTCCGGCGAAATATCCTGACCCTCCCGCAAAGCGGCGGTAGCCGTCTGCTCCATAGCGGAAAGGTTGCAATGCTGTTTGAGGTACGGGATAAACTCAGTCAGCACCATTTCCCGCTCTGCCTTGTCCTGTTCCCATGCTTTCGGGCTTTTGTTGTGCAGCACGAAGTTTTTCCAGCTCTCGTCCTTGGCGTAGTATTCGTGGTAGTTCTGGATATGCTGAACCAAAGAACCCTCCCCATCCCCGAAATCCTGCCGCCCCTCGTAGTTGTCCGGCTGGCCGTTCAGGGTAAAATCAATACGGAATGCGGTCTTGTCATACCAGCCGCCCGTGTAGCCATCCTTTTCCCGTTCTGTGTGCTGGGTGGTGTCCAGTTCTTCAAAAACACGATTCGCCACGGACAGCGGCATGGTTTCGCCGTCCTGCAGCTTGTCGCTTTCACTCCACAAAATCGTGACCGTAGGCTCTGCGGATAAATCTGTCGCAGCGGCTTTTTCTGCTTCCGGGGCAGAAAGTTCATTTGCTTTTTCCTCCGCCTCTTGGAACGCCGCCAGCTTGTCGCCCAACAGGACTTCCGACACTGCGGCTGTCTGCCCCAGCAGATTAAGTGCTTCCTGCCCGGCATCTGGCAGGGTCAGACCGGGCGCGTCCAGCTGGCCTCCGTCCAGAGCCTTTTTGTCCGCATCATACAGTGTATAGTCATAGCCGGAATCACAGGTCTGGATGAATAAAATATTGCCGTTGTCCAGCGCAAATGCGGCTTCCTGTGCGGCGGAAAGGTCTGCTTCCCGCTGCTGGCGCAGTTCTGCCAGATGTTCGTCCAACGCAGAGATCAGCTCATGGGCCGCGCTGCGAATAATTTCCAGAGAGGCTTTTAGTTCGGCCAGTTCCCGGCCCGAACTCCACCCAGCTACATAGCCAAACGAATACTCGGACGTGTCCAGCCCATAGTGCTGGCAGACGGCATAGGCCACACTTTCGGCCTGCACCTCGCGGGTGCGGCTGTCCGGGCGGTTGGCCTGTTCCGGGTCGTCTGGGTCGATGGCGTGCAGCTTAGCATGGGCAATCTCATGGATGGCTGTCTTGATGGTTTGCAGCTGGCTCATGCCCTCTTGGATGGCAATGCGGTTGTCGAGCAGATGAAAGTACCCATGCGCGCCACCCTCGATGCCCTCAAACCCGATGGGCACCGGGGATGACTGCTCCAATGCCTTGAAAAAATCTTGGTAGTCCTGCACGCTGCCGGAAAGCTCATTTACCGCGATAGAGGGCAGAGGTTCGCCCTCGGTCTGGCTGACATCGAACACGGACACCACTTTGAACGCCGGAATCTGCACCGTCTTTTCTTCCGTCAGTGGCTTGCCGTCCTTGTCCAGAATCGGCTTGCCTTGCTCGTCCAGCTTTTCCATCTTCTGCTTGACCTTGTAAGGCGCAGGAGCAAGAATTTTGATGCCTTTTTCGCCCTTTTTTACGGTGCGGTGGAATGTGTCTTTCCACTTGTTGAAGCCTGCCACCAGCTGCCCGCCCTGCATGGCGATCAGCAAGGTGTTGTTGAAGCTGTAATTATGAAATTTTGCCATCGTGGTGAGGTAGGCTTTGTAGCGGTCACTGTCGAATAATTCTTGAATGCCTGTTTCCAGCCGGTCCGTGATTTCTTTCATGCGCTCTGCGCTGTCCTTGCCGTTCAGGATGATGGGAATAACTTTCTGCTGTTCTGTTGTGGACTGCACCGGCGGTGGGATGTTGGCCGCATCCCGCAGGATTTCCAATGCAGGAAAAGACAGCACCCGGTATTCTTCCGGCACAGGCTGGCCCTCGTGGACTTTCTGCCACACATCCCCGCTTTTGACAAGGTAGCCATACTCGGTAAACACGCCCTGCTCCTGCTGGGCCACATACCGGCCGAACTGCGCCGTGTCGATGCCGCCTTTCCATTCTTTCGGCATATCCACCATGCCGGAGCGATTCAGGTAGTAATCTCCTAGCTGGGCAGGTCCGTGCACATCCGGCAGATGCACATAGTAGTCCACGTTTTCGGGAAAGTCGGTGATTCTCCCGATGCTGAAAAGCTCACTCTGCGGGGCTTGCAGGGCGGCGTTCAGCTCTGCGCGTTCCCCGGCAGAAAGCGTTTCCAGCCGTGCGGCCAGAAAGTTCAGCTCGTCCACATTGGATGCCAGCACCATGTTGTAGGGGATGGCAAAACGCTTTTCTTCCTCGGCAAAATAGCCGGAAATGAAAAGGCCCTGCGGATTATCGGACGAAATGCCGATTTGCCGCAGGGCCGCTTGTACCTGTTCGGTTGTAGTGGGCAGGTCCAGCCAGATGCCATCCCTGCCTTGCTGCTGCCGATTTTGCAGCTGGATGGAAAATAATTCGCCCATTTGGTCACACTCCTTTTTTGCTATCCTACGGATAGAGAGAGCCGGTTATGGCAAAATGAATGCTTCACCTTACCATAACCGGCCCTCGTATTTTTGCCTTACTCTTTGCGTTCTACCCGGTAATTGACGTACTTGCCTCCTGTATCTGCGAGAAGCACCGTTGCATCATAGGTTTTGCCTGTCTTTTCGGAGTAGAGGCCCTTGACCTTTGCCTTGCCGTTTTTGAGCAGAGCGGCGGCGATCTTCGGGGTGAACGCCTTTTTCCGCTGCTCAAAGAAGCGGTCATTCTTCCACATCACGAACTGACAGCCACGGTTCCCGCAGTAGAAGTTTTTCTTGCCCTCATAGACGTTTTCACTGCACCGGGGACACTTGCCGATAATAACCCGTTCCGACTGAAATAAGTTCTGCTTGTCCGCGCTGATGCAGGAGTAGGTCTTGACCAGCTGGCGCACCTGCGTTTCAATTTCAGCCATGAACTCGTCCGCGTCTGCGTTGCCCTTGGCAATCTCGGTCAGGCGGTTTTCCCATTCGGCGGTCAGGACGGGAGAGGTCAGGCTTTCCGGCAGAACCACCGCCAGATTGATGCCGTCCTTGGTGGGGACAAGCTGTTTGCCCTTGCGCTGCACAAAGCCCATTTGCACCAGCTTTTCCAGAATCGCCGCACGGGTGGCCGGAGTACCCAGCCCCTTGCGTTCCGCTTCCTCCGGCATATCCTCGGCCCCGGCCCGCTCCATTGCTGACAGGAGCGTATCTTCGGTGTAGGCTTTCGGCGGGGATGTGAAGTGTTCCGATACGGTAGAAGTTACGCGGAAACTCTGCCCCTCGGCCAGTTCCGGCAGGGTGTTCAGGGCTTCCGTTTCTTTTTCGCCGTCTGCTTTCATGGTGGAGCGGAACCGTTGGTCGATCTCTTTCCATCCGGGGACAAGCACCGTTTTTCCCTTGGCGGTGAACTCGTTCCCTGCACAGGAGAACACGGCGGTCACTGTTTCGTACTCGTGGGGTGCGGCCACCGCACAGAGCAGTTTGGAGCAGACAAGGTTCATCAGCTTGCATTCACTTTCCGCAAGGCCGGTGAAGCCCTGTTTTACAAATTCGGCCGTGGGAAGGATGGCGTGGTGGTCCGATACCTTTTTGCTGTTCAGAATCCGGCCCACTTCCGGGGTCAAGTCAAGCTCTTGGGCAAAGGGCAGCAGCTCCAGCAGGTCAGACACAAGATGTTGTGCTGTCTGGCCCATGTCCTCGGTCAGATATTGGCTGTCCGTGCGGGGATAGGTCAGCAGTCTCTTCTCGTAAAGTTGCTGGGCATAATCAAGGGTCTGCTTTGCCGTAAATCCGAACAGGCGGTTTGCCTCCCGCTGCAAGGTGGTCAGGTCATAGGGCTTGGGCGGCTGTTCTGTCTTTTTCTCCCGTTTGACAGAAGTACAAACGGGAGTTGTGCCTGTGCATTTTTCTTTGAGAGAATTTGCAGTTTCTGCATCCGAAATGCGCCCACTGTCTGCTTTCAGGCTGCCGGACTGGATGCCGACTGTGTAATACTTTTCTTTTTGGAAGCGCAGAATTTTTGCATCCCGGTCCACCAGCATTTTCAGTGTCGGGGTCTGCACCCGGCCTACCGTCAGGGTTTTGTGATACAGCACCGAAAACAGCCGTGTTGCATTGATGCCCACCAGCCAATCCGCCTTTGCACGGCAGAGGGCCGATTGATACAGAGCATCATAATCCGAATCCGGGCGCAGGTTTGCAAAGCCCTCCCGGATAGCGGCATCCTCCATGCTGGAAATCCAGAGCCGCTTTACGGGTTTCGTGCAGCCGGCCATTTGGTAGACGAAACGGAAAATCAGTTCTCCCTCCCGGCCTGCGTCGGTCGCGGCGGTCACACTGTCCACATCCGGGCGGTTGAGCAGGGTGCGCAGAACTTCAAACTGCTGTTTCTTCTCGTCCGGGACGATGAACTGCCACGGTTGGGGCAGGATGGGCAAATCCTCATACCGCCATTTGCAGTATTTTTCGTCGTACTGGCCAGCCTCGGCAAAGGACACCAGATGCCCGATGCACCAGCTGACCAGATACCCGCCACCCTGCCAATAGCCGTTTTGCTTTTCAGCGGCCCCGATCACGGCGGCAATGCTGCGGGCTACGCTGGGCTTTTCGGCAATTACCAGCTGAACGCTCATGTTTCGTCCTCCTGTCCGTTCTCCGAATGAATCTCGATTTCAGCCGGTTCCTCGTCTGCATCTTCGTCCTCGCCAAAATCGTACTCATCCAGATCATCGTGCCCGGTGGTATCGGCCTTGGGCTTGCGGAACTTGAAATAATAGAGGGCCGCGCCGCCGCCCGCCAGAGCCAGCACCAGCAGGATTATCAGACTGCCCATGTTGGACTTAGGCTTTTCCTGCGGCGTTTCGGTGTCAGTTTTCACAGCTTCCGGGGCCGTGCAGTTGCGCAGGCTCTTTTCACACAAGGGGCAGTTTTCATTGACATTCCCGACATCACACTTCACGGTGCAGGTGCAGACTTCGGTTTCCTGCGGTTCTTCATCCAGTAGGGCCAGCAAGTCGGCATCGTCCACTTGGTTCAGGAAGTGGACAGAGGTTTCTTTGTCCTTATTGGCACGGTCAATTAGGATGTAAAAATAATTCCCGGCTTTGGTGGTCACAGTGATAAGCTGCTTGTCACCATAAAAATCATCCACCAGTGTTGCGTTGCCTTTGGGTGTGATGGGCACGCCCTCCGGCTCCATGCCGCCCGTAGTGGGTTCTTCTTCGATAATCTCCGGCAGAGGTTCCGGGGCCGGGTCAGAGCCGCTTGCAAAGGCGGGCATGGAGAACGAGCAGAGGCAGAGCAGGATAGCCAGCAGTCCGGCAGCGAAACGGTTCCAGTTGTCAGGTTTCATCGGCGGCATCCTCCTGTTTATGGTACGGGGTGACGGTGGGCGTGGCATTCAGCGCACCGCTGCGCAGGAAGGCTGCAAACTCGTCCGGTGTCATGTTCATACTGCGCACCAGCTGAATGATTTGAAGATTTTCCTGTTCGGTCTTTGCAGCTTCCAGTTCTTTCAACTGCTGCTGGTATTCAGAGATTTTTTCTTTGAGCCGTTCGATGTCGCGCTCAATGCGGAAAAGTCTTTTTGCCATACAAAATCCTTTCTGGCGTCACGGTAAACGCCCATAGCTGTAAAAATGTTCCTGCCAATATTTTGAGTTGAGGTTCGTGTAAGAGATAGGGTCGCCGCAGTGCAGCATGATGGAATCGCCTACATAGATACCGCAATGGCTCACGCCGGGGGTATCGTAGGTTCCCTTGAAAAACACAAGGTCGCCCGGTTTGACCTGCGCCGTCGAAACAGGAGTACAGAGGTTGTAAAGGCCCTGTGCGGTCTGGCGGCCCACGTTCCAGCCGGAGTGATTCAGCACCCACGAAATGTAGCCGCTGCAATCAAAGCTGGTGCTGGGCGAACTGCCGCCCCACACATACGGGTAGCCGATGTACTTCGTGGCTTCCTCCATCATGGCGGCAAACCTATCATCCTTTAGTGCTTCCGGGGGAATATCGTAGTAGGTGGGCTGCTTGATGGTGGACGCATTGGGGTACTGTGCCTGCCCGAACAAATCCGGCCGGTTGCCCAGCGTGCGCATATAGAGCGAATAGGCACTAAGTTGTTCTTCGGTCAGCACTTCCACGGGCAGGTGAGATAAATCTTTGTTCTTCAGCTTGACCGTACAGATGTAGTATTCATACGGCTCTTGGTAGGTGATAACCTGCGGCACACCATACGGGCCAATAATGACCATCATTTTTGTACGGTAACGTATCTGCATGGTCACGGTCTCGGTCAGGATGTACTGCTTTTCAAAGAGCATTTCAAGTTCGCCCTGCACCTCGGCCAATGTAAAAACGCCATCATGGAGCGCGGACAAAATCGAGATCAGCACATAGGGGTCATGCTCGATTTCGTCCAGATAAAAATGGTATTCATCGTAGTTGTGGGTGGCCTCGTAGGTGTCGAGATACCGTTGTAGTTTTTGTTCCAGCTTGGCGTAGGCTTTCTCTGCACCCAGCATATCCTTGTCCTTGGAAAAGTAAGAGGATGCCGTCACGCCGGTTCCAGCGGTGCCCGCCATCACGGTGCAGGACTGCAAACCCGTTATCAAGAGCAGAGCCAGCAGACCGAACACCGCCACGATCAGAATGGTTTTCCAGTTCCGGGCCGCAAATTCGGCCACTCGTTCGCCGCCCTCGGCTGCCAGCTTCGTTACCCGGAAACCGTTCTCTGCGGTGGTGGCCGCACCCTGCGCGGCGGCTTGGCCGGCCTGCCGTGCAGCTTTGGCATACTGCTGTTTGATACGCCGTTTCTGCCACATCCGGGAAATGGGGTTGCTGGCAGACTGCGCAATTTGCGGATTGTCCCGCAAAGACTTCTGATAGAAATACTCCGCATTGGCGGAACGCAATTCCCGTTCTGCCTTTTCCACAGCCTTGTAGGGCTTCATCTTGTGGTGCCGGATGCCGCTGCGGATGACCTTGGAGGTCTGATGCTCCACCAGTTCTTCACCCTTGTGGCCACCCTCCACACCCACGTTTTCATGTTCGACCTCGTGGATTTTTCCATGGGCGAACAGCAATGCTTCCGACAGCGGACGGCTGGCCGGGTTTGGTTTCAGGCTGGGCGGGCCTTTGTCCTGCTGCTCAAAACGCAGAGTGGATTTTGCCTTGCCGCTGGCGGCATCGTAGATTTTTTCCTTGACCGGGACACGCTTTTTCGGCAGAGCGGCACGGGCCGCATCCAGCTTGTCGGCTTTCGCTTCCGCCTTTTGGATGTACGGCTGCAATTCCGGGTTTGCCTGTTCTTCTTCGGTCAGTTCCAGACGGGCCGCCAAACCGTGCAGGCCATCTTCACTTTCGGCGGTTTCCGCAGCCTGTTTTGCTTTTTTCTTTGCCTTGTGCTTAGCCTTTACATCCTCGGCGCGTTCCAGAATTTTTTCGGCCTTGCCCTCGGCATCCGTGGAATAATCCTGTTCCGCCTCCCGGCTGGAAATGTTCTCCACAGTGCCGTCAGCTTGATTTTCCACCACCAGACCATCACGGGTCATGGTCTGGGTGACTTTGGCTTTTGCCTGCAATTCTTTCAAGTTTCTTCACCTCCCATCGGACAGCGGCCCGTTTCAATGTCCGCAATGTATTTGAGAATCGGAAATACTTGAGGCGGCGAAACCGCATTGCCCAGCGTTTTCATCCGCTTGCTGCGGTTCGGCACATCTTCGGTCAGGCGTGGGATGTCGGTGGGCTCTTTGGCCCAAAGGGAATGTCCGTCCATTTGCGCGGGAAACCCATCAGCCACTCTACCCAGTCCGGGTTGAGATAGGGCTTTTCCAGCGTGGTGGGGGTCATGCGGTAGACCACATGGGAGAGCCGCGCTGTCCACGCCTTGCCATCCTTGTTCATCTTGCGGTAGCTGCCATTCGCAGAGATTTGAATGTCCAGCCCCTTGCCCACATCCCCGGTGTCGCTGGCAAGGGGCGTGGGAAGCAGCAGAGCCGATGATGAATACCCGTTTCCGCTCGTGCCACGCGCCAACGGCAGCAGCAGGTAATACGAAAACCCGAACATCGTAACCTGACTGCTCCAAGTCAATGAGCGTTTTGTCGAGCCCCATACGGAGGAAGCCAGCAACATTTTCTCCAAGCACCCAACGGGGCTGCAATTCCCGGATGACCCGCAGCATTTCGGGCCACAGGTAGCGTTCATCGTGGAAGCCGCGCTGCCGCCCTGCGGTGGAGAACGGCTGGCACGGGAAGCCGCCTGAAATGAGGGTGACGGTGCGAAGTCCTGTTTTTTCAAAGAAAGCCTCCTTTGTTACAGTGGTGATGTCCTGAAAACGGGGCACTTCCGGCCAGTGGCTTGCCAGCACAGCGGCGGGAAATGCCGCCCACTCGCATTGACAGACAGAGGTAAACCCCGCTGCTTCCGCGGCAAGGTCGATGCCGCCGATGCCGGAAAACAAGCTGAAATGTGTTAAGCTCATAGCTCCACCACCTCGCCGAGCCGGGTGGTCATAATTTTATAGAGCTGGGTATTTTTCGGAATGGGATTGGAAAACGGCAACACCACGTTCTCAAAAATCAGCAGTCCTTCGCCCGGTTCGGAATTGTCAATGTACTTCTGCTGGTCTGCGGAGAGGTTCAGCCGTTCCGAAAGGATTTTGCGGTCGCCGGATGCCTGATTCAGCAGCGTGATGAAGTCGCTGTTTTCCAGAATGTTCTCAATCTCCGGGGAAGAAAGAAGGTCCTTCACATTTTGGGTGGCACCTGTGGGCACGCCGCCCCATTTGCGGAAGCGCTTCCAAATCTCGGCACTGTACGCGGCGGTCTGTTCCTCTTTCAGCAAAAGGTGGAACTCGTCTGCAAAATACCATGTGGCCCGGCCTTGGCTGCGGTTCTGGGTGACGCGGCCCCATATCTGGTCTTGGATAATGAGCATCCCCAATTTTTTTAACTGTTTTCCTAACTCTTTGATGTCAAAGGCCACAAGCCGGTTGTGGATGTCCACATTCGTTTTGTGGTTGAACACATTCAGCGAGCCGGACACATACAAGTCCAATGCCTGCGCTACCCGGTCCGCTTCCGGCAAGTGCTGGTCGAGCAGGGCTTGGTGCAAATCGGAGAGGATGGGCATATTCTCCGGGCAGGGGTTCGCCAGATAGGGACGGTAGATAGCTTTCACAGCACGGTCTATCACGGTACGTTCAATCGCTTCCAGACCTGTTTTGCCGCCCATGACCAGTTCACAGAACGACAGCACAAAATCCGATTTTAGGGCCAAAGGGCTGTCATCTTCGGAATAATTCAGGTTGATGTCCAGAGGATTCACATAGTCCTTGCTGGTGGGCGAAAGTTTGATGACCTGCCCATGCAGCCGCTTGACCAGCGGATAATACTCGGCCTCTGGGTCTGAAATAAAAATATCGTCAGCAGTCGTTAAAAACACACTGACGATTTCGGACTTGCAGCTCATGGATTTGCCGCTGCCGGGCGTGCCCAGCTTTAGGCCGTTGGGACACCGGGCCTGCTTGCGGTCCAGCATGATCATGTTGTGGGATTTTGCGTTGATTCCGTAGTACATAGCGGCCCCGCTCTGGAAAAGCTCCTGCGTGACAAAGGGCACGAACACCGCCACGTTGGAGGTGGTGAGGCTGCGCTGAATCTTTATCTGGTTGATGCCCAGCGGAAGGCTGGACACAAGGCCCTGCTCCTGCTGGTAGTCCAGCCGGACAAGAGAGCAGTTGTACTTCTGCACCACACCTGCCGCTTGGAACACATCGTTGCCCAGTTTTTGCTTGGTGTCGGCCACATTCAGCACTAAAAAAGTCAGCATGAAAAGCCGTTCGTTCCGGGTCTGCAATTTGTTCAGCAGCTTTTTGGCATCCTCGCCGTAGGTGGCAAGGTCGCTGGGCAGTATATCCATGTCGTACCCGGAACGGACAGCCTTTTTCTGCTCCTGAATCTTCATGGCGTCAAGGTCTGTGATTTTTCGCTTGATGGTTTTGATGGCCTCGGTCTGGTCAATGGCCTGCACATGGAGATTGACGAGAATCCCGCTTTCCGTTTTGAGAAAGTCGGCCAGCATTTCGTCCGAAAGTTCCGGCGCAAGGATTTGTAAAAAGCTCACGGCTCCATACTTGCCGCCCAAACCAAAGGTTTTGGCCGTACCGAAACAGAGGGAAGACGGGGCCACAAAATCCTTGGTAGACAGGCCGGAGGGTGCCAGCCAGTCCCAGTCAAAGCGGAACGGTTCGCCGTCTGGGTGGAAGATGCCGTGCAGCACCTCCAAACGCTCCTGCCCGTCCATGACGTGCGCCGCGCAGCCCATGGTCTTGAAATAGCCCAGCAGGTCAAGACCAATGCGGGTCAGCCGCGCCCGTGCGGTTTTCAGGCTGTCGGCCTCGATGGTGAAGGTCAGGTACTTGGTTTTCACAATGCCGTTGTTGCCGCTGGCAAGCTGCTTTTGCAGGATGGCCGTGTACTCGGCGCGGATGTCGTCGAAATCATCTCCCTGCGGTGCAATCTCAAAACTTTTTGCGTACTGCACCGGGTCAACCTTGCGATTCAAAAACGAAAGCTGCACATGGATGGAAGCATCCACATAGTTGTAGAGGTCGCACAGGTGTTCAAAGATGGCGGTCCGGGTCTCCGGCTGGGCCAGCTGATAGCTGATGTCCTCAAAGGCAATGCACTTGGAGAATGTGCGTCGGTCAATGCGGCACACACCGTCCGGGTAGATGGC
Source organism: Faecalibacterium sp. Marseille-Q3530 (assembly GCF_017377625.1). Taxonomy (NCBI): domain Bacteria; kingdom Bacillati; phylum Bacillota; class Clostridia; order Eubacteriales; family Oscillospiraceae; genus Faecalibacterium; species Faecalibacterium sp. Marseille-Q3530. Next base: position 82,841 of record NZ_JAFREH010000008.1, read on the forward strand.
CTCATACGGGATGGTGGTCTGTGCCGTGCGGGGCTTGCCGTCACCCTTGTACTTGCGGATAACGGCATCAATTTCTTTTTTCTGGGCGCGGGTGAGCTTTTTGGGCTTTTCGGTCTCGCGGGGTATCGTTTTTCTGGACAATGGCCTTTACCTCCTGTTCCATTTGGTATTGCCGCACAAGGGCGGCGTAAGCATTGTTGGTCTGATAGGGCCTTTCCTTGGGACGAAGAAAACAGCACTGAATCATTTGCTGAATCACCACTTCAAGGGGCTGGCCGTGCCGCTCGAACAGAGCGAACAGCAGTCCCGGCAGCATGGCAAAAATCATCAGCAGGGCCGCTGCACTGTTGGAAAGATAGTTCCGGGCCAAAAAATAAAGCGGTCCGCCCGTTAAAAGCGCACCGCAGAAGCAGACCAGCTGCCGCTTGGTCAGCCCGAATAAGACTTTGGATTTTACATGGGTCAAATCTTTGGGAACGGTCACATACGCCATACGTTTTTCCTTTCTCGGCCTTAGTGGGCACCAAACACCGACTTGCTGATGCTGCCGGTCTTGAACAGACAGAAACAGAGCAGCACGGTGTAGCCCATGCAGCCCCAGATAGCCCCGGCAATGTCCGCTGCACCTGAAATGTTGCGTATCAGCACCGCATAGATGCCCACGACAATCATAATCAGGAACGCTTGGAAGCCTAACGCCAAAAGCGATTTCAAATAGTTCTGCCCGGTGCTGCGCCACTCGCTGCTGCCCATGGTCGCCAGCGGGATAGGCCCCAGTGCGGTCACAACGTAAATCTCAATCATGCGGCCGTAGGTCACAAGGAAGATGCAGATGGACAGGATGTTCATGGTCAGGCCCACCACAAGGGTCTGGAACCACAGGCTGAGTAGGCTGCCGATGGTCATGCTTTCCAGCTGAAATTCCAGTCCGGGTATCAGGCGGTCAAAGTGGATGGATGTTTCGCCAATGATAACGCCGGAACTTTGGTTGACAACGCTCTGGGTGGCATCGAACACACCCATAACGATATTCCATGTGTTGCTGACTATGAGGATGGCAAAGGCAGACTTGAAAATCCAGCGGAAGAACATGGAAGTATCGAAGTCGTGCATATTGTTCTTTTCGGTAATCATCTGGATAAGCTCATGGCACATCACAAGGGCAAGGATGGCCGCTGCAATGGGCAGTACTACCGTTTCGGAAAGACTGCGCAGCATATTGAAAATGCCGCTGTTCCATGCCTGCGGGGTAGAACCAACGTCCGAAGCGATTTCGCCCACCTTGGCGTTCACGTTATCGAACAGGCCGGAGAGGTTGCCCGTGATGCCATCGATCAAAATGCCTTTTATCCATTTCTCGATGATCTCACTAATCAAGCAAAGATACCTCCTTTCCCGCGCCCTCCCATGTGAGCGGGAGAGCGCGGAGTAGGATTTTAAGTATTGTTATTAAAAAATGCGGGAAGTACGGGCAGCGATGCAGGGCTTAGCCCAGCAGCCCGGACAGCAGCGGGACGAGGGTCACGCCGATCAGGGCAACGCCGCCGCCTGCGACCAGCTGCTTGACGCCCTGGCTTTTGCTGCCGGGGTTATCCTGTCCATAGCCCTCCAACAGGTTGATGCCGCCCCAGACACACAGGGCACCGCCCAGACCGACCACGATCGTCTGCAAAGTATCGACTGCGCTGTTGAAAAATTCCATAAGGTCCTCACTTTCTGCCGCTTATTCTGCGGCACTCAAAAATAAAAATTATTCGGCTGCATCTTCATCCGACAGGTCAATTTCGTACAGGTCAAAACTTTCATCCTGTGCGACTACCTGCTGCCGCTTCCGGCGCAGGGTGGATAAGAACCTGTCCACATCAAAGGTGTTCTTCTTGTCCGTGTCCGCAAGGTACTTGTAGTGCGGGTGCTTGGTGATGTCGAACTTTTTCGAGAAGAACGGCCTCACGCCCCGCAGCTGCAAGATGCACCTGCCGCCGTCCATGATTGCGATTTCGTCCTCTGACATCAACGCCTTTCCTAGTTTTTGATAGTTCAGTCCGTGGGAGGTTTGAGAACCCCGGTTTTCGCTGGTGTTGAAACTGTCGATGGTCTCTTTCCCCAGCGCATCGGAGATCTCTTTGGCATTCTTGCCCCGCCCACTCAAAAAGAGAACAGAATCGCAGTTGTCCGAAATGATTTCGGCTGCATCCTTGTAGATAGCTTTCAGCTGCGACTGGCTCTGCAAAATGATGGATGCCGAGATTTCCCGGCTGCGGATGGTGGCGATCAGCTTGTCGAAGTTGGGAATCTGCCCGATGTTGGCGAACTCGTCCAGAATCAGCCTTACATGGACAGGCAGCCGCCCGCCGTATTTATCATCCGCACGGTCACACAGCAGGTTGATAAGCTGGCTTTGAAGCATGGCAAGAATGAAGTTGAAGGTGGTGTCCGTGTCGCTCATAATCAGGAACAATACCGTCTTTTCATCCCCAATGGTGTCCAGTTCCATTTCATCGTCCTCCATCAGCTCCCGCACTTCCCGGATGTCAAACGGGGCTAAACGGGCACCGCAGCTTATCAGGATGGAGGAACGGGTCTTGCCCGCCGACAGCAAGAACTTTTTGTACTGCCGGACAGCGAAGTGGTCCGGGTCTTTCTGTTCCAGCCGTTCAAACATGAGGTCCACTGGGCTTTGAAACTCCGGGTCGTCCTCGCGGGCTTCACTGGCATTTATCATTTCCAGCAGGGTGGTGAAGTTCATTTCTTCTGCCGGGGCCTCATACCAGATGTAGCCGATAAGCGCAGTGTAGAACAGCCGTTCCGACTTCACCCAAAAATCTTCCGCCGATTTTTCACCCTCGCCCTTTGTGTTGGCGATAAGGGTATTCACCAGCTTCAGCACATCCTTTTCCGAGTGGATGTAAACAAACGGGTTGTACTTCATGGACTTGGAAAAGTTTATCGTGTTCAGGATTTTCACCCGGTAGCCCGCCCGCTGGAACATTTGGCCTGTTTCGAGAACCAGTGTGCCTTTCGGGTCTGTGACCACGAATGAGGTGGGATAGTCAGAAGTGGGGAAACATTGCATGAGGTTGGGCTTCACATAGAAGCGGGTCTTGCCGCTGCCGGAGCCGCCGATCACCAGCACATTTTTGTTCCGGGCTGTTTTGGGGTCTTTGGGCCGCCCGGTCATGGTCAGGCGTTCGGTCTGGGTCAGCAGGATGTTGTTTTCAAACTTGGGGTCGATGTAGGGGGCAATGTCCTTGGCGGTGCCCCATCGGGCAGAGCCGTATTCTTCACCCTTGCGGTATTTCTTGGCGTTCTTGCCCTTGCTGTACACGATGAGCCGGACAGCCACCGCACCAACAACGCCAACGCAGAGGTCAAACGGATGCAGGCTGGGCAGCGGGCTTGCAAAGGCGGCGGAGATGCCGCCCGTCAGGTGGAGCAGCTTTGCCGAAGCATCCGCGCCCGCCGCCAGACGGTACGCCTGCCCGCATTTGGCGAACAGGTACACGAACAGCAGATACGGCAGATTCAGCACCAGCAGTTTTTTCAGTTCAGGCTTCATCGCTCTAGCCCCCTTTGCTTGATTTTTTCTTTGGCGCGTTTCGGCTGCTGGGTCGCTTTCTGCTTGGCTGCGGTCAGCACCTTGCGGATGGAGGGCCGCTGCTCCTTGGAGAGCGTTTTGGCTGTGAACTCCCGGAACGCCTGTTCCAGATTGTCCGTATCCTTGGCCTTGAAGATCACGATGTAGTGGGGCGGCTGGGTGGTCTTGTCCTTACGCAAGGTGAAGTCCACGCCGTACTTCTTGGCGCAGGGCTTGAACGCCCCGATGTTCGCCTCCGTGACTTCAATGTTGGTCAGGGCCGCGCCGTGGGCTTTCAGCTGTTTCAGGCTTTGCTTGCCGTGGTGCAGCTTTGGCCCCTTGGCCCGGTGCTGCAAATATTTTTTCAGGGCAGCTTGCAACGCTTGGGCGGTGAGCTTGCCCGTTTTCATGGACAGAGCAATAGTTTTCTGGGTGACTTCTTCCTGCAATATGAATCCCTCCTTGTTGCAGAAAATTCAGAGCGGCAGCTAGGGTGGAACTACCAGCCGCCGCAGGTAAAGGGTTCTCATGGGTGGACGCTCCTTTCGGTCAGGTGTTGGGCGGGCGGCCCCAATCGGGCTGCGCCATGTCGTGCGCCACAAGGGACGCATAGTAGCTGTTGATGGTGCTGGGTGCGTTAAAGAGCATGGCCCGCAGGTATTGCTTGATGTTGCGGACTTTGGTGGTGTTATCCCGCAGGCAGTCCATGACGAACTCGATGTGATGGCTGTCCAGCTTCAAGAATTTTGCCTTGACCAGTTCTGCCGGGTAATCGTCCCCGGCCACCCGGATGGACTTGCGGGAAGTGCAGACCGTTTCCAGCAGGATGTCCACGATCTCGTCCAGCTGTTCCCGGTCTATCCGGGGATTCTGGATGAGGGTGTCATACTCGATGTTCTCCAAAATCAGGTCCCGGTAGATTCGATAGGCCGCTTCCTTTCGGCTTCCTGTCCGTTCCGGCGGCGGTGCCGCTGCCTCGTCCTCGTCCAAAGGCAAGGGGTTTAGGGAATGGATAGGAATGGAATCGGTATTTAATCCCTCTTTCTTTTGTTTTTCTGTAATTAGTTTATCTTTATTTAATTGCATTGGATTTTCCAACGTAGGGTTTTCCTGCGTGGGATTCTCCAACGTTGGATTTTCCAATGTAGGTGAAACCGATGCAGGAACGGGCTGCGGCAGCTCGAAGATCACATAGTCTGCACCGCGCAGCCGCCCTTTCTCGTCCCGTTCTCTGGAACGCTGGATGTAGCCCGCCTGTTCCAGTTCCCGGATGGCCTGCCGTATCGCGTCGATGCTTTCCCGGTTGATACGGGCCAGCCCTTGCAGGGTGTAGTCCCAATCTTCCGGCAGGGAGAGCATTTGGGAGAGTAAGCCTTTGGCTTTCAGGGATAAGTTCCTGTTCCGCAGGTGATGGTTCGACATGACCGTGTAGCCGCTGTTCTTTTCTACCCGAAAAACTGCCATTTCACGGATGCCTCCTTTCGTTGCAAACAAAAAAAGCAGCGTCCATTTGCTCCCGGTGATGGGAGAAGTGAACGCTGCGCGTACTTGATGATTTTTAGGTTGTGTGGTATATAAAAGGCAACTGGATTTCAAACACGGCTGCCCATCTGGGTACGATACAAGCAAATTGCTATCCGACGACCTCAAAAACGAATTGTACTACGATGGTTTTCAAAAAATGCTGTATCACTACTCGCACCAAACAATGAAAATCCGAACCTTTTCTCGATAGGAGAAGGGTTCGGATTTTTTTGTTTTCTTCGGAAAGCAAAATGAAGGCTCCTTCCCGATGGCTGTGTGTTCAAAACCTTATCAGAAAAAACGTGTAACGAAAGTCACAACTGTAAAGGTGCCGTAAGGCAGAAAGGACACGATTATGAAGTACGATGAAAGAGCCTGTAAATTCAACATGGACACCGGCTGCGTGGAGCTGCTGCTCCGGGATGGGAGAAGGATTTCCATTGACTGCACCGGGGTCGAGGATGCGCTGAATGTGACCATGGCACAGCAGACGGAACTGAACTACCTTATCTATAATGACCCGCTGGGCTATGCCGATTTGATTCTGAATGGGGACCCGGAGGAATATTTGAAGAACGTGGCCGGGAGCCATGGGTTAGAAGATTGACCACACTATAAGAATTCCCTGGAAAACAGTTCCCATCTGTACGACAAAATTACAGATGAAAACGATTTTTATGTGCGTATAAAATGTTCGGTGCAACTTGCTCCCAGCTAAATGACGCCGGTCTTTTTGTCTGGGCTTGTGCAACAGCCCTTTTTGCTGCAGAGCAACGGACGCTCTGAGCATAATCTACAAATTTACGGTCAATTATTTGTGAAGATATCGAATAGACATTTCGAATCCTCTGCGGTATCATAAAAGCACAGGATTGTTACTCTCTGGAGGCATTACTTGTACATTTGCTTGCTGGTTTGACTTACTTGTTTGACTTGCTTGTGATCGTACTATCGTTGTTTGCCGCAGGGAGTTATTTTTTTGTAGGGCAGGGTCAGACGTGGAAGTTTACAAGAAGATCAACAATAACGTTGCGCTTGCCCGCGATGCAAAGGGCCGGGAGCTCGTTGTCTTTGGCAAAGGCATCGGCTTTGCCTCCATGCCCTATGAACTGACCGATCTTTCCCGCATTCAGCGCACCTTTTACGATGTGAACGAGAAGTATTTTGCACTTCTCCGCGATGTGCCGGAAGCCGTGTTTCTGGCGGCGGACGATATCGCCGATACAGCCCGAGAAGAACTGGATTGCACCCTGAATGCAAACCTGACCTATGCCTTGGCCGACCATCTCAACTTTGCCATCCAGCGCAGCCGCGAAGGACTTAACGTTCAGGTGCCGCTTGCCTATGATATACAGCATCTCTACCCGCATGAGTACGCCATCGCAAAACAGGGGCTGCACGAGCTGTGCCGTACGCTGGCGGTGGATCTGCCGGACACCGAGATCGTGAGCATTGCCATGCACATCATCACGGCGGAAAACGAGGTGGGAGATATGCATTCCACCATCCTGACCGCCAAGGTCATTTCGGAGCTGTCTGCCATCGTGGAGCATGGCATGGAGATCCAGCTCAATAAGGAAAGCTTCAGCTACTCCCGGTTCTGTATGCATCTGCGGTATCTGGTACAGCGCATGATGCACGGCAACCCGCTCAACGCCGATAACGCCGTGGACAGCATGTTCGTTACCATGCGCAACGAGTACCCGCAGGTCTATGCCTGCGTACAGCAGATCGACACCTTTCTGCACGGCACCTACGGGTGGCAGTGCAGCAAAGAAGAGCAGCTGTACCTCATCATGCATATCCACCGCGTCTGCGTTGAGCGCACCGCTGTGGAGGGGTGAACCCACAACTGAATATCCCCGGTCGTTTTACGGATCGTTACCCGCACACCGTTTGCGGGGCGTCACCCAGGACATCGAGCACCAGCTGTACAGGCCTTTTAGGGGCTTTTGTATTGCTGCAGCGGCTCATGCTTTGGGTGATTTTTCTTTTTTACTGATATAGCCGCGGCCCGGCGCGCGAGGGCTGCGTTTATATGTTTTTGGTTTGACACTATAACGGCAGAGCTTTGTATGCTCTGTGCAAGGGAGGCTTGAAATGATACAGGACGAACATGACCCGCAGGAGCTGCTGCACGCCCTGTATCCGCTGGCAGGCGGCGAGGCAAACGTCGCCGCAGCGGTGCGCCGCGGCGCAAAGCTGACCCTGACGCTCAAGGACGAAAGCCTTGCAGACGGTTCGGCGCTGGCGGCACTGCCGTACATCGCGGCAGTCAGCGTGAACAACGGCAGGCTGCGGCTGGAGTTGACCGCACAGGCATACGAAGAATGTAAAAAGGAGAATCGACTTATGGCTAGTAAATATGATGGTCTTGCGCGTATCATCATCCAGAATGTTGGCGGCAAGAGCAATATCATCTCGGTAGCACACTGCATCACCCGTCTGCGCTTCAAGTTGAAGGACGAGAGCAAGGCAAACAAGGAAGTTCTGGAGTCCACCGACGGCGTCATCAAGGTCATGCAGGCAGGCGGTCAGTATCAGGTGGTCATCGGCAATCAGGTCAACGACGTGTACGACGCCGTGCTGGAAGTGGGCCATCTCGCTGCAGCAGGCGCTGTGGATGAAGAGGGCAACGCAGTGGAAGAGACCTCAGGCGGCGGCAAAAAGAGTCCTGTCTCCCTGCTCATCGATGTGATCTCCGGCACTCTGCAGCCCACTCTGGGCGTTATGGCAGCGACCGGTATCATCAAGGGTCTGCTGGCACTCTTTGACTTCCTCGGTCTGATCCCCGCCGCTTCCGGTACCTATCAGGTGTGGTACGCAGTGGCAGATGGCTTCTTCTACTTCATGCCCATCGTTCTTGGCTACACCGCAGCCAAGAAGTTCAAGGTCAACGAGTTCATCGGCATGGCGATTGGCATCGCCCTGTGCTATCCTGCCATGGTCAACAGCACCGCAGGAACTGTGCTGGGCACCGTGTTTACCGGCACGGCGTTTGAGATGAGCTACTACCTCACCTTCTTCGGCATCCCGGTAATCATGCCTGCCTCTGGCTATACCAGCTCGGTAGTGCCCATTATTCTGGCAGTTGCTATTGCGGCTCCCCTTGAGCACTGGCTCAAGAAGGTGATACCCGATGTTATCAAGCTCTTTGTGGTTCCCTTTGTAACCCTCATCGTCATGGTACCCCTGACTTATCTGGTCATTGGTCCCATCGCAAGCATCCTGTGTAGCATCCTGTCCCTGTTCTTCAACGCCATCTACAGCATCCCCGTGGTGGGCGGTCTCATCGGCGGTGTCCTCATCGGTGCGTTCTGGCAGGTGCTGGTGATCTTTGGTCTCCACTGGAGTCTGGTACCTCTTGCCATGATCAACTACAGTCTGCTGGGCTATGACTTCATTCTCAGCCCCTACTTCTGCGTCTCCTTTGCACAGACCTTCGTAGTCCTCGCTATCGTCCTGAAGACTAAGGATGAGAAGCTCAAGAAAATCGCCATCCCTGCTTTCATCTCCGGCATCTTCGGCGTCACCGAGCCGGCGATCTACGGCGTCACCCTGCCCAAGAAGACTCCCTTCATCTACTCCTGCATCGCCGGTGCCATCGGCGGCGCATTCACCGGTCTCATGCGCACTCGCAGCTACTCCATCGGCGGTCTGGGGCTGTTCGGTCTGCCTAGCTTTATCGACACCACCGGTGTCATGGGTCTGACCAACATGATCTACATCCTCATCGCCATCCTCATTGCTTCCGTGGCTGGCTTTGCCATGACCTACGTGCTTTATAAGGATGAGCCTGCCAAGAAGTAAACGGCACCCCAAAAACAAAGGAATGTTCAGGCACCTGTAAAAAAGACCGGCAGATCAAGGCTGGTCAGAGAAGGTAAGAATTTACAACAGAAGGTAAATGCAGAAAGGTGAAATAGTATGAGCACTCGTAACGTTTATATCAGCCGTCGCAATTTCATGAAAGCAGGAGCCGTCGCAGCAGCAATGACGTCCCTCAGCGTTCCCGCAATGGCAGCCTCCGCAGAAGAGGAAAACTGCCTGTGGACAAAGATCACCCCTCGCCGCTCCACCCAGTACGGACCGGTCGTGGGTCTGGATCAGGGCGAGAGCCTTGTGTGGTACGGCATTCCCTATGGTGCAGCCCCGGTGGGAGAGCTGCGCTGGCAGGCACCGCAGGATCCTGCCGTGTGGACGGAAGCCAAAGATTGCACTGCTCCCAGTGAGGTCGCCTATCAGTACGGTTCCGGTGCCATCGGCACCGAGGACTGCCTGAAGCTGGATGTTTATACCACCCCCAACGCTCATAAGCTGCCGGTGTTGGTGTTTATCCACGGCGGCAACAACCAGACCGGCAACACCAAGGAAATTCTGGGCAGCGAGCTGGTGGTTCGGGATAACTGCGTTTTTGTCACGCTGGATTACCGGCTGGGTCTGTTCGGCTTCAACTGCCTGCCTGCCCTCTGCCGGGGCAGCGATGACACCGGCAACTTCACCCTGCTGGACATCGCCAAGGCATTGGACTGGGTCAAGGATAACATTGCACAGTTTGGCGGCGATGCGGACAACATCACCATTTCCGGTTTCTCTGCCGGCGGTCGTGACGTAATGGCAATGCTGACCAGCCCTCTGTTTGCCGGACGCTTCCAGAAGGCAATTGCCTTCTCCGGCGGCATGACCATTGCCGACGAGGCAGCAAGCGTGAGCCAGATCGCATGGGCAATTGCGCCGCTGGCGGTAGAGGACGGTCTGTTTGCAGATACGGCAGCTGCCAAGGCGTGGCTCATGACCGATGGCGAGGATGTTCGGGATTGGCTGTACAGTCTGGACTCCGCCCGTCTGTGCCCGCTGATGAGCAATGCAGGTATCCGCATGAGCGTCTTCCCCCACCTGTACGGTGACGGGGTGGTGCTGCCCAAAGAGGGCTTTGCCACTACCCAGTACAACAATGTGCCCCTGCTGATGCTGACCGGCAGCACCGAGTTTAGCATGTTTGCAGCGTGGGATGCATACTTTGGCAGCGCTGAAATGAAGGCATACCCGGCAGCAGAGACTAATGCTGCAAAGGACTTTGCAGTCAAGTACGGCTCCGATATGTACCGCATCTTCAATGCAGAATGCAGCGCCGAGACCATGTACGACCATTATGGTGCGGATATCTACCTGTGCCAAATCGACTACGGCGACCCCGATGCACTGAGCCAGATCCCCGTTCTGGGCGCATTCCACGGTATCTTTGTGCCCATGCTGTCCACGGTGAACAACTATGCGGCAATGGTGGATTTCAGCGGCGAAGGCTATCAGGAAATGGCAGTGCTGTTCAACCGTTATCTCAAGAACTTCCTCACCACCGGCGACCCCAATGGCAACCTGTTTACCGGTATCCGGGGTCTGTTCTCCGGCGACAGCGCCCTGCCTAAGTGGCAGAACTGGACCCCGGACAACAAGGTCAGCATGGTGATGGATGCTTCTGCAACGGATGCACAGATCGGCTGCAAGGATGTCTCCACCACTTATGAGGAGATCATGGACCGCATGGATGCAGACACCACGGTTTCGGCAGAGCTGAAGCAGAAGATGATCCGCAATGTCATGAACGGTCGCTGGTTCAGCGCTGCGCTGGATGCACGTTACGGCAACCCCACTCTCTGGAAGTAAGAGAGCTCCCTAAAACTTCAAAGAACCGACAGATCGGGGCTGATCAGAGGAAGGTATCCTGAAAGGCTTCCTCTCGCTGTTCGCCGCGATTGGCGTACTGGACGACGCAGGTTCCACCTGCTCACGGTCGTTGCTGCATTCGTTATCACCTATATCGTGTACAGCGACGAGCCCGCCAAGGCAAAGAAGTAAACCGCAGTTTTAGCAGGGGTTTTATAGAGATCCGTATTCAGGGGCAGGCTCCGGCCACAGGCCGTGCAGGGCCGCAGCCGTAAAGGGCCTGCCCCGCTTTTTATATCAGATGAACAAAGGAGAAAAACACCATGAGCGTTTTCCGCGACGATTTCCTGTGGGGCGGCGCCTGTGCCGCCAACCAGTTTGAGGGTGCCTGGGATGTGGACGGCAAGGGCGCCAGTGTGCCCGATATGTGCACAAACGGTTCCCACACCGTGCCCAAGTGGGTGACCACCACCATCCACCCGGACCGGCTGTACCCCAGCCACGAGGCCATTGATTTCTACCACCACTACGAAGAGGACATCGCCCTGTTTGCCGAGATGGGCTTCAAGACCTTCCGCACCTCCATCAACTGGACCCGCATCTTCCCCAACGGCTGGGAAACGGAACCCAATGAGAAGGGTCTGGAGTTCTACGACCGCGTGTTCGACTGCTGCAAGAAGCACGGCATCGAGCCGCTGGTCACCATTAGCCACTACGAGCTGCCCTACGCTCTGGTGGAAAAGTACAACGGCTGGGCTTCCCGGGAGCTGATCGGGTTCTACATGAACTACTGCAAGACCATCTTTGAGCGCTACAAGGATAAGGTCAAATACTGGCTCACCTTCAACGAGATCAACGCAGGCATGATGGCCTTTGGTCAGGTGCTTTCCACCGGTACCGTGCAGGGCTACGAAGGCCCCGCCATGGGTGCACCGGATGACCCCCAGACCCGCCTGCAGGCTTTGCATCACCAGTTCGTGGCCAGCGCACAGGCCATCATCTACGCCCATGCGCACTACCCCCAGTTCAAGATGGGCTGCATGCTGGCCTACGGCCAGAGCTACGCCATGACTTGCGACCCGGATGACCAGCTGGCCAACCAGCAGGGCATGAACGAGCACAACTGGTACTGCGGCGATGTGCATGTGCGCGGCGAGTACCCCTACTTTGCAAAGCGCCTGTGGAAGGAGCTGGGCGTGGAGATCCGGATGGAGCCGGAGGACGCCGAGACCCTGAAGAAGGGCGTGGTGGATTTTTACACCTTCAGCTACTACATGACCAGCTGCGTGACCACCCACAAGGATGTGGAGGGCATTGGCGGCAACCTGCTGGGCGGCGTGAAGAACCCCTACCTGAAAGCTTCCGACTGGGGCTGGCAGATCGACCCCAAGGGCCTGCGCTATGCCCTGAACGAGATCTATGGCCGTTACCAGATCCCCCTGATGGTGGTGGAGAACGGTCTGGGTGCCTACGATGTGAAGGGCGAGGACGGCAAAGTGCACGACAGCTACCGCATCGACTACCTGCGCGACCACATTGCACAGATGGCCGAGGCCGTGAAGGACGGCGTGGACCTGATGGGCTATACCCCGTGGGGCTGCATCGACCTGGTTTCCGCCTCCACCGGCGAGATGGCAAAGCGTTACGGCTTCATCTACGTCAACAAGTTCGACGATGGCACCGGCGATTTGAGCCGCGAGCGCAAGGACAGCTTCTACTGGTATAAGAAGGTCATTGAGACGAACGGCGCGGAACTGTAATCCGGAGCAAAACAAAAAGGTGCGCCTTGAACAGGACGCACCCTGAAAAATCCACAGACCATAGCGATATGTACAACAGGGCGTTCCCCGTCGGGAACGCTCTGTTTCTCTTTGCTGAGGGCATGATGAGCCTGCTCTGCCTGCCATGCGGCAAATTCTCTTTGCCCCTCCTCGCTGTTCCAGCAGGCAAGGATAGCCGGGTAGAATGCCCGTGCCAGACGGTCAATGACTTCATCAGGATAAGGGGAAGTGTTTGTGGACTTTTTCTTTTTGTTCAAACGCACGCTCCTTTGGACATCTGTGAACAGCATACCATGTGCCTGATGTTATGCTGTCTGCTCCTTGTCATCTGCGAGTGCAGCTTCCAGAGAAGCAAGGTAGTCCTTGTGCTTCTGAATGATCTCCAGAATCACATCACGCTGCGCATTATCGGGCATCTGCTCCAACTGGTAGTTGAACGAAATGCGGAAACGAGTAGTGAGTTCTTCCAAAGCCACATACTCGTACCGTACATCCTCCGGGTAAGCATCGCTGTCGTAAATCGATTCAAACTTTCGGAATGGCATGACAGGCGCTTTGCCCGGAACGCGAATCACACCGTCAGCGTCAGGCTTCGGTTCCACCTTCAGCTCCGGGTGCAGAATATCCTGCAAAGTTTGTGCGCGGTCATGGTAGGCCGCCTTGGCAAGGCGGTGCATATCCGCTTTGGACACTTTCGTCTGTCCGGACAGAATGCTCTGCTTTAGGCCCGGTATCAGTTCTTCCGCAATCTCCACGCCTTTCATATACTTCGAGGCACGAAGAACAGTGTTTTTACTGACACCGTTTTCCTTGGCGATACGCTCACACGTTTTAATGCTCTCACCGGAGTTCCCATTTTGGGAACTCCGGCTAAACTGACCGTTTGTGCGCTGGACATCGTCACGAGTACAGCCATGTTCCGCACGTTCCGCTTCGTACTGCTTGCCGATGAGGAACAGCTTCTGCTCTGGGGTTAAATTGCGCCGCCCCAGTTGATTTTTGCAGATCCAAGCGAGGACTTCTTCCCGGCTTTCAAACGGGAGCGGCATGGTGGAGAAAGAGATTTCGGGATGCTTCTGAACGATTTCATAACGATTGTGGCCGTCAACAAGGGTATTACCCCAGACAATCAAAGGAGAAATCAGCTTGCCCTCTTTGAGGATATTTTCTTCAAGCTGCTTAAATTCATCATCGGTCAGAGGAGGAATCTGGGACTGAAACTCCGGGTCGATTTTCAGATTGATCATACGCACACTCCTTTATCTCTCCTGTTGCGCCTGTTCTTCCTCCCGGAAAAAGGACGCAACATTCTGCTTTGCGGTTTTCAGTTTGAGCAGTTCTTCCTTGGCTTCTTTGTACTGCTCGTAGAACTTTGCCTTTTCGGATGCCAGCTGCGCATACTCGGCTTCCAGCTTTTTCGGACTGGGCAGCTTCGTGATGTTGTTTGCCTTGAGATAGGCTGCTGCCGTCCGGTATGCTGTCAGTTCTGCACGGTGCTGTTCTTCAAAGGCTGCGGGTCGTTTTGCGGCTTTTAACTGTTGTTCGATGTTCTTGGTGTTGGTGTAGGCTGCGACGTGATAGCGCAGCTCATTGTTGGTTTTCATGCGACCTTCGAGGTCTTTCACCACCGCCAGCGAGTCGTGATACTTGGTTTCCAGTTCGGTGATGCGCTGGTTCAGGGCGTCCTCGTCGGTCAAGCCCTTTTCCTGCAGAAGCTTCACGGTCTGTGCCATAACTTTGAGATTGTGTTTCGTGAGCCAACGCTTATAGCCGATGCCCTTGTCCTCGGTCACCCTCGACTGGATGTCGATCAGTTTCCCGATGGTATCCTGCTTGAACTGAACCTTGGGTTTGCGTTCGGCGTTTGCCTGCAACGTGGCAAGCACTGCCGCCTTATCGAACTTGTCACCGAGATGTTTCGCCCGGATGAACTTCGTTCTGCCAGAGGGCAGATAGCTGAGCCGACCACGGCTTTCCTTGACGGTGATGCCATACTGTTGCATAAGCCTATCAGAAAAATCTTCAAAGCTGGTAACACGGTACAGCACAGACGAAAGCTGCTTCCGCAAAGTGTCTTTTATGGTTTCAAACTTCTTCTGCTTGGGCTGCTGTCCGGTTGCAGTGAGGGCTGCGTTTTCACGGTCAAGTTTCAACTGGCCGCGCCTGCGCGCCCAATACTCGGCTTCGCTCACGCGCTCTTTCGAGCCGTTGAGCAGGTCGATCTGGTACAGTCCGGCACCCTCGCACAGCTCCATGACCTCAACACGCAAGTGCCGCATGGTCTGGGCTGTGCTAGAGTGCTTCATGCCCTCTAGCCAGTCACGGGGCTTCTGCATATAGGGCTTGCGTTCCACCTCGCGCATTCGGATGCTGCCGATCACGATGTGGACGTGGATGTTTCCCGAATGGTTGTGCCCATCCGGGTGGGTGCAGACGATGGCGGGATGACCGGAGAAGTTTTCTTCGCAGAATTTCAGGCCAAGTGCCTGTGCCTTTTCCATGGTCAAGCCGTTGTCGGCTGCATCTCTTGGGTCAAAGCTGATGATATACTGGTGGCTTTTGATATCACCATGCTGGGTGTTCTTGCCATACTTGCGGTTTGCCAGCAGACAGGCTGTTGCAAACGAGAAATCGCCGCACTCAAGGGTATCGAGCAGGTAGGATTCCCGCAGCTTCGGTCTGCCTTGTTCGTCCAGAAGCTGTTTTCCGGTGAACGCGTCGTGCTGGTAAACGAGGTACGCTTCGATGGCGGTGTAATCCGAGTTCTTAGAGCTGATATGCTTGAGCGTTGCCATACAGTTCACCCAGAACTTTCTCGGCGCTGAGCCGGAATGCAGTCAGGTCTGCAAGTTCGTCAAGGAGTTTCGCCCGGATCTGCTCGGTGTCCGCACCGCCGGAATTGAAGTGCCTTGCAAGCTGGTTGAGGTTGCCGCCCACCTTGTTGCACTGGGCAAGCAGGGTGGAAACAGCGGTCAGGGTTTCTTCTCCGCCGCCGGCAACGATGACCGTTTTCTCGATTTTGACGTTGTGGATGGCACGGCGGATGAAAGTGGAGAGGGAGAGATTCAGGAGTTTGCAAGTGAGTTCCAGTGACGTTTTTTCCTCCGCTGTCACACGGAACTTGATGACGTGCGTTTTGTTGTTCGGCGTGTCGTGGTGCTGGGAATTGCTAGGGGTCAGTTGAACATTCGTTTTGGTCATTGTACCTCCTGTCTGTTCGATAACTCCTCGGTGAAGTTATGTAAGCACGACACGCCATTGCTGTTCGCACCATCAGGTGCGAACCATGAGCAGGGTTTGGGGCAGGCACGCCCCAACAAGATCACATCGGAAATGCAGACGCATTGAAGAAGTGAAGTCCCGGTGGAACACAACATTTTCAAGAATTGAAAATTTGTGGCCACGGGACGGTTCTTGCCCTCTACCGCTGCGCTCAAAACGCATTTTCAACAAATGTTTCCGAATTGTTAAGACGCAAAAAATAAGTAAAAGGTCTCTGCTCATGTATGGGAGTCACCGTTTGCTCCGAACGAAGTTCCTACCCCTGTTTTGCAGCGGCGTTGACGAAAAGTCGGTATCACGTCCGGTCGGCTTATGAAATTTTCAAGGTACGTTTCCCATAAAGAAAAATACCGCCCAAGCAGCGCAGCGATGGATTTTGTCGGGGTGAATCGGCGGCAAAATGAATCGGGTGTGTTGCGGGGCGGTAAATTCTTTTGCGGACTTTCCCTCACTGAAGTGGTGGGTCTCACGGTGATAACCAACCACTTTTGCAGAAGATTTGCAATCAATCTACAAGTTCAGTGGGATTTGTGATAGAGAATATCATGGTTCGTAGGGTACGTCAAGATGATTCCGAAGAAATTATTTATGAATGGAGACAATAGTAAGACTTCTATTATGAATATGATACACTTTACATCATGAAAGAATTTAAGCTGCACAAAGATGATTCAAGCGGATGTGCAATATGCACAATAAGTTTTCTATAGCAAAATACAGATGTGGTCATTTAGCTCTTTTACCAGACAACTTTTTTTGCAAAATAAAAAAATTTGTTGACTTAAAATTGCTTGAAATGTTATCTTGTTGGTAACAAAAGCACGGTGAAGTGCTTGCTACCACACGAAAAGGCAAAACAAAAAAGGAGAGTAAAATGATGAAAAAGCGTATTGCGGCGTTGGTCACCGCCGGTGTCCTTGCTTTGTCGATGCTTACCGGCTGCGGAAGCAAACAGGAGAGCTGGAAAGTTACCTGTCCGTGGGCACCGTCTGGTGTAGCAGCGATGGTCAGCCAAAAGGCTGCTGCCAAGTCCCCTGATTATTCTGATAATAAAATCACACTGGTTGCTGAAGCCGTCAAGGGCGATGCTGCTACTGTCAACACTTGGGTGTCCAGTACTAAGGCAAATGATAAGGAACTGGTCTTCGCCGGTGAGGGTCTGTTCGCCATTACCGAGACTCTGGATCCGGCCAAGCTGCAGTTCAGCTACGACGATTTCGAGTTCGTGGAGAACTTGTACTCCTCCGTCTTCGTCCTGTCTGCTGATTCTTCACTGAACCTCAAGAATCTGGACGATCTGGAGGCCTATGTCAAGGCAGGCAACCCCGTATCCGTGGCCGTTAACGGCGCTACCGGCTCCGAGGCTTTCCTGGCAGCGGCTCTGTTCGGCTCTATGGGTGCCGGCGACCAGCTGAAACTGACTCCGTACCAGTCCGCTGCGGAGGCTGCACAGGCTGTAGCTAAGGGTGAAACGAACTTCGCGGTCTCTCACCAGTCTCAGATTCTTGAGACCTACCAGCAGGGCGGCGTTGATGTGGTCTGCGCATTCGACGATAAGGCCATCGAGAACGGCCCCTTCGCTGGTGTTGAGGGCGTTGGCTCCAAGGGCTATCCTTACTTCCGCAACCGCTGCTTCGTGATGGCACGCAAGGGTACCGATGCTGCAAAGATTGCAGAGCTGAAAGAGCTGTACGATAAGATCCTTGCCGATCAGGAAATGGTCGAGTGGCTGAACGATACCATGCTGCTGGAAGTTGATACGATGAGCGAAGATGACGTCAAAGCTCATATTGAGAACGTCAAGAGCATCGTCGAGCAGTATAAGGACATCGTGGCAGGCTGATAAAAAGCCCTCATAGCGACAAAAAGCTGAAGCAGGGGGAACGGGGACATCCCCTTCTCCCTGCTTTTATATTTAAAAAGGAGTTGAAACAAGTGAAAAATCTGATAGAACGTGCCGAAGCAAAACTGGATGAATGGGGCGCAAAGCTCGAACAGAAGAACATCGAGTACCCGGTAGACCTGATTTGCGGCATTCTGTTTCTGGTCATTGGCATCGTGCTGCTGCTCATCATGCCGCAGCAGGTGCAGATCTCGGAAAAAGACGTTGTGAATGGCCGCGCTTTCCCGACGATGCTGATTTGGCTCATGCTGGCCATGAGCGCCCTTCTGGTGGGCCGCGAGGCATACAACATGGTGATGCACCGCCCGACCAAAACTAAAACGCTGAATCTTTTGGTGGAAACAAAAGCACTCGTCATCGTCCTCATTCTGGTGGTCACTTATCTGCTGGCAGAGGTCACGGATCTGTTTGTTGTGGGCGCTGTATTCTGCGCACTGGCATTTCTGGTCTTTTTCCGCTGCAAGAAACCCCTTTACTATGCCATCACAGTTTCAATGGCTGTGCTGATTTGGGTCGTATTCCACTTTGTGCTGAATGTTAGTTTCTGAGGAGGCAGAATATGGGTTTGTTTGACTTTATCGGCCCGGCCTCCGGGCTGCTTTTCACCCTCGAAAATATCATCTGGATAAACCTCGGCGTCTTTATTGGCTGCGTGTTCGCGGCCATCCCGGGATTAAGTGTTATCCTCTGCATCATCCTATTCCTGCCTGTCACTTATACCATGCGTGCGATTCCCGGCATGATGTTCCTGTTGGGCATTTACTGCGCAGGTGGCTATGGTGGATCGGTATCGGCTATCCTTATCAACACGCCGGGTACGCCCCACGCGGCGGCTACTATGCTGGACGGCTATCCGCTGTCCAAAATGGGCCGCACTAAGGCGGCGTTGAAAATTGCACTTTATGCATCTACCTTTGGCGGTATCTTCTCTGCGCTGGTGCTGCTCTTCCTCGGCCCTCAGGTCGCAAAGATTTCGGCACAGCTCGGCACGGCGGAGTACTTTATGGTCTGCCTGTTCGGCATGACGATTATTGCAGGCGTTTCTGGTAAGAGCCTTGTCAAGGGCATCATCGCCGCCTGCCTTGGTTTGCTTATTTCCTGTGTGGGCGCAGACCCCATGACCAGCTATGACCGCTTTACATTTGGTATTCCCCGTCTGTATCTGGGTCTTGACCTTGCCGTTACCCTCATCGGTTTGTTCGCACTGGTGGAAATCATTGGCAAGGCAGAGCTGAAGCGGAATGAGTTGAACCTTCACGCCGGAAAAATCGGCAATGATGACGGCAAAATCACAAAAGATGAATACAAGCGGATGTTCCGACCAGTGCTGATGGGTTCTATCATCGGTTCCTGTGTTGGTATCGTACCTGGCACGGGTGCGTCGGAGGCCTCGTGGTTCTCCTACAACACTGCGAAGAACCTGTCCAAGCATCCCGAGGAATTCGGCCACGGTTCTGTGGAGGGCGTTGCGGCTGCTGAGTCTGCCAACAATGCCGTCTGTGGCGCGACCCTGATTCCCTTGCTGACGCTGGGCATCCCCGGCGACGGCTGCGTGGCCATCATGTTGTCGGCCCTGATGATAAATGGCCTGAACCCCGGTCTCTCGCTGTTCACCACCGACGGCGCTATCATGTATGCCATCATGCTGGGCCTTATCCTCGTGAACATCTTCATGTTCCTGCAGGGCAAATACCTGACTAGCCTGTTTGCAAAGGTCGTCTCCATCCCTCAGCAGATCTTGACTCCCATCATCGTGATTTTCTGTTTCGCCGGTGCTTACTCGGTGAACAGCAGCTATTTTGATTTGAGCGTTGCGCTGGTGTTCGGCGTGATGGCGTGGTTCATGCGCAAGCTGGAGCTGCCCGCTGTCCCTGTGCTGCTGGGCATGGTGCTGGGCAATATGACCGAGACGAACTTCCGCCGCGCCCTGCTCATCTCGGATGGAAGTCCCAAAATCTTCTTCAGCAGTGTGTATTGCTGGATTTTTATCGCGCTAATCGTGGTGGTTATCATCGGCATCCTGCGCGGCAAGATGAAGGAAACGAAGAACGCGAAAGTGGAACAGTAAAAGGAGGTAAAGACCGTGGCATATAACATTATTTTCTACTTCAGTGACCAGCAGCGCTGGGATACCTGCGGCTGCTTCGGCCAGCCGCTCAACGTCACACCCAATCTGGACAAGCTGGCAGAGGAGGGCGTAAAATTTGACAATGCTTTCTCTCCCCAGCCGGTGTGCGGCCCTTGCCGCGCCCTATTCCAGACCGGAAAATACCCCACTGAGACAGGCTGTTTCCGCAATAACCTGATGCTGCCCTCGAATATCAAGACTCTGGGCGAGTATATGGAAAAAGATGCCGGCTACGAAACTGCCTATGTCGGCAAGTGGCATCTGGCCTCGGATGGCGAGCTGGAAAAGAAGCCGACCATTGACCATACCATTACAGCCGTTCCGTTGGAGTTGCGCGGCGGCTACACCGGCTACTGGCGTGCAGCCGATGTGCTGGAATTTACCTCCCACGGCTACGACGGCTATGTGTTCGACGAGAACAACAACCGCATCGATTTTAAGGGCTACCGTGCTGACTGCATCAACCAGTTCGCGCTGGACTACCTCGACCAGTACACCGGCGAAAAGCCCTTCTTCATGACCGTATCCCAAATTGAGCCGCACCATCAGAATGACCACAACCACTACGAAGGCCCCAACGGCTCGAAGCAGCGATTTGCGGATTTTGTCCTCCCCGAAGACTTGAAGGCTCTGGGCGGCAATGCAGCAGAAGAGTATCCGGATTATCTGGGACAGTGCGCAAGCCTCGACGAGAACCTCGGCAAGCTGGTGGAAAAACTGAAAGAAAAGGGTCTGTATGAGAATACTGTTATCCTTTACGCTTCCGACCATGGCTCTCATTTCAAGACCCGCAACCGCGACGCCCATCTGAACGGATACGATGACTATAAGCGCTCGTGCCACGACGGCTGCCTGCATGTGCCGCTGGTCATCTGCGGCGGCCCGTTCAAGGGCGGCAAGGAAGTCACCGAGCTGGTCAGCACCGAGAGCATCCCCAAGACTCTGTTGGCTTTGGCAGGCGTGGATGTCGGCGACAAGATGATCGGCGAAAATCTGCTTGACGTTGTGGAAAAGAAAAATCATAATAGAGCTAATGAGGTCTACGCCCAAATCTCGGAGAGCCGCTGCGGCCGCTGCATCCGCACGGCAGATTATATGTACTCTGTCTATGCCCCCGGTGTCAATGGCGGCGAGGCTGCGGCATCTGATGTGTATGCGGACGACTTCCTCTATGATATGCAGAAAGACCCGTGGCAGCTGAACAATGTTGTCGCAGATCCTGCATACGCCGACGTCAAAGCGGAGCTTCGTGAGCGCTTGCTGAACTGGATACAGCACGCAGAAGGCACCCGCCCCACCATCACCGACTGAAAAGGAGCGTTTGCCCATGCTCTCGGCTGCTGAGAAAAAATCTGCTCAGGTATATCGTTGGCTTCTGGCTTATATCGACGAAAACAAGTTTTCTGGAAATCAACGACTGCCCTCGGAAAATGCACTCTGCCGAAAGCTGGGCGTCAGCCGGGAAACGATTCGAGTTGCCATTGACCGATTGGTGAATGAAGGAATCGTGTACAAAGTCAAAGGGAGCGGCACCTATTTCCACCGGGAAAAGGTGATGACGCGCGATTTGAACACAGATGATGCCCTTTATAAAATCGGCCTTGTCCTGCAGGGACAGGATACAAGTGCCAATTCGGGATTAATCGAAGGGGTTCGCAGTGTTCTGACGCAGGAGCAGGTTGACCTCCATGTATTTCTGACCGATAACAAATTCTGCAACGAACGCCGCTGTCTGGAGACTGTGGTACATCAGAATTTTCACGGTTTCATCGTGGATGGTGTCAAATCGAGCATCCTCAGCCCAAATCTTGACTGCTACAAGGAGCTTTACCGACGTAAGATCCCGGTGATATTCTACAACAACTTCTATCGGAACTTGCGCTGCCCCCGCGTAACGATCAATGACATCGAATGTGCCCATCAGCTGATAGAACGCCTGATGGATGCCGGACACAGCCACATTGCAGGCATCTTCGTGTACGACAACTACCAGAGCGTAGAAAAGTTTCAAGGCATGGCGGAAGCGATGCGAAATCGTGGTTTGGAACTGAACGATGATTACATCAAGTGGTGTATTTCGGACGAAGCCCACAACGAAAGCTATGTCCGTTCCATTGAAAGATTTCTGAAGAGCATCCCTAAATGCACCGCTATCGTCTGCTGCAACTACATCATCTATCGGCTGGTCATGAAAACCCTGCAGAAAATGGGGAAGAATGTACCCGAAGATTATTCGCTGGTCTGTTTTGATTATTCCGAAGAAACTTATCGGCAGGAGGATGTTACCTGCTCCGTAGAGCAAGGCTTCGAGATGGGACGTCAGCTTGCGCTGCGGCTTATGGAGATGATTTCCACCGGCGAATGCGATGACCGGAACTACACTTATGTCATGAAGCCCATCCTCTACGATGGCCATTCCATCCGGAAGATCAAAAAGGTAAAATAAAGATTCTCCCGGAGGCAGTACTGCTCTCCGGGAGAATCTCTTTATCGGTTTTGTTGTGCCAGAAAATGTGCAGCAGTATGCAGGCGCGGAAGCACATAGGCAAAGAACTGCTTATACGCTGCGCAAAAGCGGTTGCTTCCAGAGGCATCCCAATCTCGCTTGCATCCGCCCCGGCAGAGCAGCTGATAAGCACATGCTGCGCATTCCGCCGGGCGTTTGCGGCCCTGTGCCAGAAATGTCTGGCTTGTGGGAGAATCAAGCGCATCTTCAACGGTACAGTGGCTCAGATTTCCCAGCTTCCACTCATCCAGAACATAAAAGTCACAGGGATAAAGGCTTCCGTCACCTTCTACGGTAAGATAATGTCCACAGGAACCGGAGGAAGCGCAGGAGGTAGGCGGCATTCCCAGCAGGATACGCAGATAGTCCTCAAAATTGCGAACGCTGATATAATTGCCTCGTTGCAGCTGCTGATACCAAGTATCAAAGACGCCGCACAGAAAACGACCATAAAGTTCCGGCGTTAGAGAATATGCCTGCCCTCCAATCGTATCAAGTGGGTCAAGACATGGGATGAATTGCAGATTGTGCTGTCCCAACTCGCAGAGGCTTTTGAAGGCTCGCTGCGGCTTTCTGGCCAGCTGTCCGGTCACAACACAGAGCAGATTCGTTTCGACCCTGTAGGCATCCAGCAGCGCAAGCGCATGAGTTACTTTATCCCATGTGCCCTGCCCAGTTGCGTCCAGCCGATAGAGATCATGGTTCTCCTGTGTGCCGTCCAGAGAGAGGCCTACGAGGAAAGAGTTGGCTTTGAAAAAGGAAGCCCACTCTTCATCCAGACAAATGCCATTGGTCTGGATGCTGTGGAACACAGAGATATTGCGCTGCATGGAACGCTCCGTTTCCAGAAAGAACCGGAAGAAATCCAACCCGGCAAGAGTCGGTTCGCCGCCCTGAAACAGAAAATGGACGCTGCCGCCTTCTTCTGTGGCTGCAAAAGCCTTTTCAACCAGTTCTCCTGCCATTTCATGGGAAAGCAGTCCCATATTTTTGCAGGCTCGGCTGTTGGAAACATCGTCATAAAAGCAGTACCGGCAACGCAGATTGCACAGGCTGGACGCTGGCTTGACGAGAAATGTATTATGTTTCATAGAGATTCCCTCCGTGCTTCGCAGTTCTTAAAACAAGGATACCGGAAAATACGGGCTTTCGCAAGCAGTAACAGTTAAAAGCTGTTTGAAATAGTAAGAAAACGAATATAGTTGTCCGAAAATCAAAAAAAGGAGAAGAAAACTTGTATGGATGAAAATAAAACATACGGTACACGGTTAGCACGGCTTTGGAAGCTGTTTTTGAGTACGCTGTACATTAGCAGCTTTACCTTCGGCGGCGGCTTTGTCATCGTGACCTTTATGAAGAAAAAATTTGTAGATGAGCTGCACTGGATCGATGAACAGGAAATGCTGGATATGACAGCGTTGGCGCAGTCCTCTCCGGGCGCAATCGCGGTCAATGCTGCAATTCTGGTAGGCTGGCAGGTAGAAGGCTTGATTGGAATGATCGTGGCAGTGTTGGGCACCATCATCCCACCTATGGTCATTCTTTCAGTCATTTCTGTGTTCTACAATGCTTTTGCCACCAATCGCTATATCGCGTTGTTACTCAAGGGAATGCAGGCTGGTGTGGCGGCGGTCATTCTGGATGTTGTATTCGACCTCGGCGGCAAGGTGCTGAAGACCCGCTCATGGGTGTATATTGCCCTGATGGTCGCAGCGTTTGTTGCAAATACGGTGTTTGATGTCAATGTGGTGGTGGTCATCCTTGCCGCTGCAGTATTCGGCGTGATGCTGGCTCTGGTCCAGTGGAAAAAAGGTGGTGCAAAATGATCTACTTACAGCTTTTTCTCAGCTTTTTGCAGGTGGGTATGTTCAGCGTAGGCGGCGGCTATGCGGCCATGCCCCTGATCCAGAGCCAAGTGGTGGAACAACATGGCTGGCTGACGATGCAGGAGTTTACTGACCTCATCACGATTGCAGAAATGACCCCTGGTCCCATTGCGGTCAACTCGGCAACTTTTGTTGGTTTGCGTATCGCGCAGGTACCCGGAGCCATCATTGCAACACTAGGTTGCATTACACCGGCGCTGTTCTTTGTTTCACTTCTATCCTACATCTATCGTAAATACAAGGATATTTCTCTGCTGCAAAGTGTTCTGGCCTGCCTGCGTCCGGTCATCGTAGCGCTTATCTTTGGTGCAGGTCTTTCTATACTGTCTATGGTGGTGTTCGGAGAGAGTGCAAAGACGCTCGCCAACGTAGACTGGATCGGCATCGGCAGTTTTGCATCGGCATTTTTTGTCCTACGGAAGCTCAAGTGGAATCCCATCCTGACCATGTGCCTGTGCGGCGTGGCCGGGCTTGGACTTCACATTTTGCTCGGAATATAATCTTAAGACAATTTGTCTGTTGGAATCATGAAAATAAATCATTGGGCTTGCAATCAGGGCAAAACTGTGGTATATACATTATACGAAACATTGCTTTGATGAACGTATTACCGTTCAATGACGTATAAAATGGAGGTGCCCGCCATGACCGCCGTGATCTATGCTCGCTATTCCTCGGACAACCAGCGCGAAGAATCCATCGAAGGCCAGATCCGGGAATGCACGGCTTATGCCGAGAAGAATGGCATCACCATCGTCAAGCACTATATTGACCGTGCTATCTCCGCCAAGACGGACAACCGCCCGGAGTTCCAGCAGATGATTAAGGACAGCGACAAGAAGCTGTTTGACATTGTGCTGGTCTGGAAGCTGGACCGTTTTGCTCGGAACCGCTACGACAGTGCCCGGTACAAGACCCAACTGAAGAAGAATGGCGTCAAGCTCATGTCTGCCACCGAGATCATCTCTGAGGGGCCGGAAGGCATCATTCTGGAATCGGTGCTGGAAGGTTATGCCGAGTATTATTCCGCTGACCTTGCCGAGAAGGTCGTACGTGGACAGACCGAAAACATCCTGAAAGGCCGCTGCAACGGTGGTCGTGGAACCTTTGGATACACGCTGGATTCGGAGCGGAAGTTCCACATTGACCCTCTCACCTCCCCTTTTGTAATGGAATCGTTCAAGAAGTACAATGAAGGCTCCACCATGAAGGAAATCCGGGACTGGTTGAATGAAAACGGCATCAAGAACCCGGTGGGCGGTGCGTTCACTTATAACAGCGTTGAACATATGCTCAAGAACCGGCGGTACATCGGAGAACTGAAATTCCGGGATGTGGTCGTACCGGATGCCGTCCCGCCCATCATCCCGCTGGAACTGTTTGAGGATGTGCAGGAGAAGATCGCTAAAAATAAGAAAGCCCCTGCCCGTAGAAAGGCAGAGGACGACTACCTGCTCACCACCAAGCTGTTCTGCGGCTACTGTGGGGCGCTGATGTTTGGCGAAAGCGGCACGAGCCGGACGGGTGAAGTTCACCGCTACTATAAATGTGCTACTGCCAAAAAGCACAAGGGCTGCAAGAAAAAGACCGTCCGCAAACAGTGGCTGGAAGATTTGGTAGTCAACCAGACCATGCAGCTTGTGAAAGACGATGCCGCTATGGAATCCATCATCGCCAAGGTGATGGAACTGCAAAATAAGGAGAACACCAACATTCCACTCTATGAGAAGCAGCTTCGGGATGCGGAATCTGGTATCCAGAATATGCTGAACGCGATTCAAGCTGGAATCCTGACCAGTTCCACCAAGGAGCGGCTGGAGCAGCTGGAAGAAACCAAGCGTGAGCTTGAAGCCCGCATTGCGGAAGAAAAGCTGGCGAAGCCGAAAGTGACCGAAGAATTCATTCGGTTCTGGCTGCTGCGGTTTCGCAAGCTGGACATGAGCCTGAAAGACCAGCGGCAGGCGCTGGTGGATACGTTTATCAATGCGATTTATCTGTATGATGATAAGGTTTTGATAACTTTTAATTATAAAGAAGGAACACAGACCGTCACCTTTGGAGAAGCGACAGAAGTTGCATCCGAGGGAAATGGTTCGGATTTGGATTGCTTTACTGCACCAGAAAATGCCGTGAAATCGAAAGATTTCATGGCTTTTTTGTTTTGTAAGCCATGAGTGCACGGCTTCTGCACGGTTTTTGCACGGTCGGTGTTATCCATGTCCGATTATGTAGGGCGCTGTATTGCATTGCAATCAGTGCCCTTTTTTGCATCAGCTGAGCAGAGCTAGGCGGAGCTTTGCCTTCATTTCCGGGTCGGCATCCTTGAGCAATTCCAAAAGAGCCGTCATGGAGATGGTGGGTTCGCCTGCGGCGGGTACAGCCCGCGGGCTGGGAGTGTCGGGCTTGGCATAGAAGCCGCTTTCAAACTTCTTGCCCAGTTCCACACGGGAGGACTGCTGGATATGAGCGTAGGTGTTCACCAGCATATCCGCACTGGCGTGTCCTGTGGTCCCCTGCACCGCCTTGATGTCACCGCCGGAGATCATCAACTGGTAGGTGGCACTGGAATGTCGCAGACCGTGAAAGACGATGCGCGGGAACTCCGGGT
Organism: Faecalibacterium sp. Marseille-Q3530; assembly: GCF_017377625.1. NCBI lineage: Bacteria > Bacillati > Bacillota > Clostridia > Eubacteriales > Oscillospiraceae > Faecalibacterium > Faecalibacterium sp. Marseille-Q3530. The sequence goes on from NZ_JAFREH010000008.1 coordinate 109,697, forward strand.
GTGCGTCCTGCCATTTCAGGAACTTCTTGCGGATGAGCACCGGCTCTACCGCCAGACCGTTGGGGAGCCGCAGCAGCATTCCGCTGTTGCGGTACCGCTCCGGGTCGAGGGCTTCTTCCCTTTTCAGCCGTTCCAGCCACTGCTTCAGCTCCTCCCGCAGGGCAGCGGTCATAAAGATGGTGCGGCAGGAGGCTTCGGTCTTGGTGTCCTTCAGGATGAGGGAGGTCTTGCTGCCCTCCAGCTTGTCTGGGAAGATGCGGAGGATGCAGCCCTTGTCTACCTGCGCCAGCGTGTCCTTCTGCACCCGCTGCATGGAACGGTTGACGGTGAAGGTACCCATGCCGTTGGCGGCATCAAAGTCGATGTCCTCCGGGGTCAGACCTGCTACCTCCCCTTCCCGCAGCGCACCCACCAGCGTCAGGTGCACTGCCAGATGCAGGATAGGATCCTCCATGCTGTCCAGCGCTGCCCGCATCTCCTCCACTTCCCAGATGCTGCGCTCTTGGGTGGTCTTTTTGGGCGCTTCCACCGGGACGGGGCTTTTGATGAGGATGCCCCACTCCACCGCCAGCAGAAAGGAATTGTGCAGAAGCTGGTGGACCTCATGGAGGGTAGTGCCGGAGAGGGTGCGCTTTTGCTGCTTGGGCGAGAGGTCTCGCCGCTTGCCGCCCACATACTGCCCGCAGGGGGTCTTGCTCAGGGTGTCGTACAGGGCTTCGATGTGGTAGGGCCGCAGCTTCTGCATCTGCATCTCCCCGATATAGGGGATGATGAGATTCTGGATGAGGGCCAGATTGGACTGGTAGGTCTTGGGTGCCCACTTGTGCTTGCTGCACTGCTTGGGCAGCCAGTCCATCAGGAACTCTGCCACCGTCACCGTGGATGGAATCAGGAAATTACCGGTCGCCAGCTCATGCTCGATCTGCTTCTGGCGTTTTACCGCCTCCTCTTTTGTGGGAAAGCTTTCCCATTTGTCGCAGCTCTTGCCGTGCTCGTCCTGATAGGTGTAGCGGACGCTGTAAGAACTGCCGCGTTTCGTGATATATGCCATAGATTTGCCTCCTTATCAAGCTGCCCGGTAGAGCCACGCATCGAAGCTGTCTTTCGGGATGCGGATGCTTCCGCCTGCCCGCAGGACACGGAACTCGGTGGTGCTGTTGCACAGGTTGTAGGCGGCACGCTGGCTGATGGCCAGCATCTGTGCGACCTCCTTTACCGTGTACACCAGCTTTGTGGTCTCAGGGCTGTTGGTCGGAGACTTGACGGCATTGGTTCGAGTGACCACCTCCATTGTAGCCGGATCGGAGTCCGACTGCAAGGACTTTTTCGTATAATCCAAAGATTTCACATTCTCGTACATTTTATTACACATAGGCATTGCTCCTTACTTATCGTGGCGCATCGCAGGCTCCTGCGTGCGGTTCTCATAAAATCGAATGACCTCCGGCGGGATGCTGTCCAGCGTTTTCAGGGCGGCTTCATAGTCCTGCCGCAGTTTGGCATCCTCCAGACGCTTCAAGACGCTCCCTTCCGTCGCTTTGTCCAGCGAGGCAGAGAGCGTCTTGTTCTTCTCTTTCAGCTTTTCATTTTCGGCGGCGGTCTTGGTGAAGGCGACGTTGTACTTCCGCAGCTGGTCCTTCATCCGTGCCACATTGGGGATATAGCTGTCCAGCAGCTTGCTGATCTCCGCCGCACGGCTCTTGCCGTTGAAGGGGGTGATGCCCACCAGCAGGGCATCCAACTGCTCCTTCTGCTTGGTCAGCTGGGTCATCTCCTTGAAGATGCGGGGCGGGATGTGCTCCCGCCCGGTCTGGCTGGCACTTTCGCCACGCTCCAGCTCCGGATACTGCTTGACCATGTGCTGCCAGAACTCGTCCTGCCACTTCACAAGGTTCTTGCGGTTGCCGATGATCTCTTTCGCGCTCAGCCGCCCGTCAGCAGTCAGAGGTACAAAGCAGAGGTGCAGGTGGGGCGTTTTCTCGTCCATGTGGACAACAGCCGAGATAAAAGTTTGGGCGTTCTGCTTGCTTTTCAGAAACTCCAAGGCATACTCGAAATACGCCTTGATCTCCCGGTTGGTCTTATCCTTGAAAAACTCCGGGCTGGCGGTGACAAGAGCCTCCACCACCCGTACGCTGTCCTTGCGGACACGGCAGTGGGCGGCAGCTATCATGCGGTCGGCTTCTTCCCGGTACCTGCCCTGCGGCTGCACCAGATGAAGGTTGTAGCAGCTCCGGCTCGTGTCGATATCCGGGTTGCTGGCGTACTGCTCCTTGGTGCGCTCGTTGTGGGCTTCGATGGGGCTGATGGCAGGCCCCTTGTACTTTTTGAACCTTAAAATGCCGTATTGGGCTTTCATAGATCACGCTCCTTCTTGGGGTGTACAAAAAATCTGTACGGACTTCAAATAACCTGTACGGTCTGTACGGCGTACGGGAATTTGAAATATAAACGATAGCACGTTTTAATTTACTTGAATTTTCCGTACAGGTGCGTACAAGTACAGACCGTACAGGTTGTACGAACTTCTTCCGTGAAAAAATGCACTTTTTACGGGCAGGGGTGGACAAGCGGTTCGATGCCTACGAAACCCCGCACCCTGCGACCATCGGGCAGATAGATGTTGTTGGTGGCTTCAAGGTTATAGCGGCGGTCATTCTGGCGCAGTTCTGCGCTGAAACGGATGGCAGACACGCTGTGACAGGCATTGTCCTCGCACCACTGCTTGTAAATGTCGTAGAACTCCTTGGAGCTGATGGAGTAGTCCGCCTTGAAACGGAAGTAGCCCTCGGACTCCATGAAGTCGATGACATTGTTGCTGCTGCGTTTGATGGTGTCCACGTTGGCAGCGGCTCGTTCGCTGACCGTGAAGCGGAAATCGTTCTGCACCAGCCGGTGCAGCCCTTCCAGACACCAGAGCAGGATGCCTTCCAACTCGGCGCACATCTTCTCCACAAGGAAGGGGTCATCCGTGCGGTCGGCAGGCTTGTCCTTAGTGGTCAGGATAAGCTGGCGGCGAAAGAAACCATCCGAATGGTCGTACAGCGAAGTCAGCGCACCGTTGCCAAAGCAGAGAAACCGGGCGTAGATGTCGCGCTGGTAGCTCTGGACACCCTTGCGCTCCAAGTCCAGCTTGGCCTCGGCGGTGACGATGGTCTTGATATAGTTGGTCTTGGGCAGGGCGTTCATGTCCATGTCGTCATCGATCATCAGCAGGCGGCGTTCCAGATCGGCACGGGCAAAGCGGTTGTTCTCGACTTTCTGGACGCTGCCGTTGCTGGCGGCGTCTCCCATGAGCCGTTTCAGTACCAGCCCGATGCGGGACTTGCCCTCGCCGCCCTTGCCGACAATGAGCATCATCTTCTGTCCCTTGGTGCTGGGGATCAGGCAGTAGCCCAGATATTCCTGCAAGGTGGGGATGTCGGCATCGTCCAGCAGCTCGTGCAGGAAAGTTAGCCAGCGGTCAGGGCTGGCGGCTTTGGGGTCATACCTCACAGGCAGGCGGTTCTGGCAGAACAGGCGACTCTCCTGAAAAGAGCCGTCCGGCAGATGGTACACGCCGTTCTGGAGGTGGATGCAGTCCTGCTCGATGGGAAACGGGTCGGAAAAGGCCAGCAGCTTGATGGTCTCCAGAATGTTGGTGACCTTTTTGGACAGGCCGGAGGTGACATATTCCTCGATGTTCTCCAAGATGCGCTGCTTGATCTCGCTTTCGTCCTCTACCGGGTCGTCCAGCGTGTACAGTGTACCGTTGACGCATTTCAGCGGCCACTGTTCCAGAAAGGCACGGCCAAACTGGACTTCATCGATCTTCTTGCCGTTGTACCAGTCCGGCCATAAGGGGTTGCGGGAAATGTTTTTCTTCATAGGGTGTTCCTCCTTTAGAAAAGTGAAGTGGTGGGTCTCACGGTGAGACCCACCACTTCAGGTGAATCAATCGTCAGGCGCACTTTGCCAGAGCAAGGCGGTCGGTGCGCTCTTCCAGCATCAGCAGGTACGACCCGGACAGCAGCTGTGCGGCGGCAGCGGCCTTCTGCTGGGGCGTTCCAAATGCAACGCAGTCCGTCAGGTGCTCGATGGTCTCGGTCATGTGGAGGGCTTCCACGAACCGCTCGTCCAGCGGTTCTTCCGGGCTGGCGGGCTTGTAACGCTCCTGCCAGTCGTGCAGCAGGTCGAGATAGTCGGTCAGCACCCGCAGGCAGTAGGCGATGTCTGCCCACTGCTCGTCCGTCAGGCCACGCTTGGGCGGCGGCAGGGCGATGGCATTGGCGGGCGGCTTATCCGGGTCAAGCCCGAAGTCACTTGCAAGCTTCTCAGCGGCTTGCCGGGGGTTCAGGTCAAACAGTTTGGCGGTGAGGTCGATGGCATCTCCATTGGCCCCGCAAGCAAAACAGTAATAGTAGGATTCGTTCAGCATCATACTGGGGTGGTTGTCGGAGTGGAACGGACAGCACACCATGCTATGGCGGTCGGGCTCCATGCCGTACATCTCTCCCACCTGCCGAACGGTGATGGCGGACTTGATCTTTTGATATAAACTCAAAATTTCTCCTTTGCTCAAAGGCTCTGGCACGGATCAATTTGATCCCTGCCACGTTCAAAGTCACCGGTGTTCCCCAAGTGGGAACTTCGGTGAAGCCGGTCTCCCTTGCTGCCTTCCGACAGGAAATCTTTTTGGACTCTGTGTCGGCCCCATGCAGGGCGCTCGCTCCCCCGATGGGAGGTCTTGGCGGTCTGGGCAGTTCGGACGGTCATTCTGTTCTCAAGGTCCTGTTATGAAAGATATTTCAGAGGGCTTTCGCGGGAAGCCCTTAATATGTTCGCTGCTGGGGAGTTAATATGTTTTCTTTCTGTCTATAGGATAGCACCGCAATGGCCGCTGTGCCGTATATCCATAATGTCGGAAAACAGGTGTAGAAACTGCAAAATTCCACGTTTATGGACAGGAACCGCCGGAAGTGGTATACTGTGCAAAAAACATCGGAGGTGCGACCATGAATATCAAGCTGACACTGGGAGAACGGCTCAAAGACCTGCGTGTGGAGCGGAATCTGAAGTTGGAAACGCTGGCAGAGCAGACGGGTCTGTCCAAATCGGCACTGTCGAAATACGAAAGCGACGATGTGACCGACCTCAGCATTTACGCCGTGACAACACTGGCTGAGTTCTATGGCGTGACCACCGACTACCTGCTGGGTGTGACGGAAAACAAAAAACGCCCAGATGCAGTCCTTTCGGACTTGCATCTGAGCGACGGCGCAGTGGACGTATTAAGGAATGGAAAATTCAATCATCGGCTGCTGTGCGAACTGATCGTGCATGAGAATTTCCGGCGGTTCATGACCGATCTGGAAATCTATGTGGATGGATATGTCAGCGCAAACATTCAAAACCTCAATGCTGGTCTGGAAGCGACCCGGCAAATGCTGAAAAAGAAGTATGCAGCAGATGAAAACGATCTATACATGAGCACCTTGAAGCTGGGGCAGATCGATGAAGATGAGTACTTTGGTCGGGTCTTGTATGACGAGTTGGTGGCTATCCTGAAGAACATCAAGACGGAACACCGCAAGGACAAGACCACTTCGGATGGTGCAATGGTCGATAACTTGATGAAGGAACTGGAGGATGCACAGAAACTTGAAGGGTCTGCGGATGAAAAGAAGATTCGAACAGCATTGAAGGCGATCGGCATCAACTACGATAAGCTGACAGAAGATGAAAGAAAGCTGATAAAGAAGATCCTTTATAAAACGGCAATGCTGAAACCGGGGACGCTTGCAGGCAACCGGGGCAAGCACAGACGCTGATTATTTTTACATTGCGGCTTATAGGGGAAAAACGCTGCTGCGGCAGGAAGGAGAACGTACACCATTGGTTCCTCTGCAAGCCTGCGTTGGGTGGGCAGAAACCATTAGCTGCCATGCCCATCCGCACATCCTTCTGCCACAAAACAGGTGCTTGCCGGAGCCTTTCGCAGCTCCTTTTCCGCATCAGCCGGAACCAAGGTGTAACACACTAGACTTTGGTTCCAAAGTCGTGTGCCAACGAGCGTTCCGCCGCTCTTTGGATTCTTCCCGGCAGGGCACTGGAAAATGGGGTGCCCTGTGCAGCACGGGGCGCATCCGTTACCTCGCACAAAAAATTGACTGCAAGTTTTACTTGACAATTCGCGGAATATGCACTATCATAGCCATAAGATGAATATAATGTTTATAACGATATACTCAATTTGAGGGTGAGGTATTTCATGGCGATCAATGATAGTGCTGTCGTCCCGCTTTACCAGCAGGTAAAGGATGACATTCGTGCCGCGATCGAGAGCGGCAAGTACAAAACCAACGAAAAGATCCCTCCGGAGCCGGAACTGAGCGCGGAGTATTCGGTCAGCCGCATCACGGTGCGCCGTGCCGTGGAAGAACTGTGCGCCGAAGGGTATCTGGTCAAAATGCAGGGGCGGGGCACCTTTGTCAGTAAGCCCCGCATCCATCGCAAGTTTACCAGCGGCAGAGGTGCTGCCAGCTTTACGGAGATCTGCAAAGAAAACGGCATGGTGCCGGGTGCCCGGCTGCTGAACCGTCAGATCGTGCCGGTGCGTAAGGATGAGGAAGCCTTCTTCCATGTAGGCCCGGAAGCCTTGCTCATCTATATCCAGCGTCTGCGCACCGCCGATGGTCAGCCGGTTTTTCTGGAGAACCTGTTCCTGCCCTACGAGCCTTATAAGAGCCTGATGAGCGAGAACCTCAATGATGTTTCCATGTTTGACGCCATTGAGCACATCTCCGGGCTGCGCCCTGCAACGACCTCCCGCCAGCGTATCGAGGCAGTGCGAGCCACAGCAGAACAGGCACAGCTGCTCAACCTTTCGCTGGGCGAGCCGCTGCTGTATCTGAACGCCTACTTCCATGACCAATATGACCACCCGCTGTGCATCGGGCGGCAGTATTATATTGGAAGTCGGTATATGTTTGAGTTTTAAGCGCAGATCCATTCCCTCAAAAGAGCGTCTCTTCCGTGCGGAAGAGACGCTCTTTTTGTCGTTCTACGGAGGGTTATTGGTGAAACTGCAAAAATGTGACGGCTCGGCTTTGTGCACGTTACCAAAGCTGAGATTATTTTAACAAAACCTCTTGACGTCTGTGCAAAATGTGGTACTATGTACATGACGATTATGACGTCTATAACGAATAGGATGACACGGACGTCGAAGAGATGAAGGAAACACAAGAAAGGTCGTGGATGCGTATGAACCGAATCATTCTTGCTTCGCACGGAGGGCTGTCCGCCGGAATGAAGGACACCGTGCAGATGATCCTTGGTGAGTTGCCGAACCTTTATGCCCTTGCCACCCTGCGGGATGAGACCGAGCCTATCACGGTGGCGGCACGCCGATTGCTGGAGGACTTTGCAGCAGAGGATGCTGTGTACATCGTGACCGATGTGATGGGCGGTAGCGTGAACAACGAGATGCTGACCCTGCTGCCGGAGTATCCGGCGGTGCACCTGATCTGCGGCATGAACGCTTCTCTGGTGCTGACCCTTGCTTCCAACGACGAAGCCCTGACACAGGACGAACTGGCCGAGTGCATTGCAGATGCCAAGGCGCAGATCATTGATTGCAACCTGCTGCTGAAAAACGCAGCCCAAGATGAGGAGGATGACCTATGATCAAATTAGTACGTCTGGACTACCGCCTGCTGCACGGTCAGGTGGTATTCTCGTGGACCGGCCATGTGGGCGCACAGCGCATCATCGTGGTGGACGATGACGCTGCCAACGACGAGATGAAAAAGTCCGCCCTGCTGCTAAGCAAGCCTGCCGGTGTCCGGGTGAACATCTTTACGGTGGACAAGGCCATCGCCAAGATGCCAAAGGTGGAGCAGCTGGACGAGAAGATCATGATGATCTTCGGCAACACCGCTGCGCTGCTCAAGTTCTGCCAGGCATACCCCAAGATCAAAGAGATCAACTACGGCGCTGTGGCAAATAAGCCCGGCTCCAAGGCCTTTGACCAGTCGGTATTCCTGACCCCGGAGGAGCAGGCAGACACCCAGAAGCTGCTGGATATGGGCATTAAGATCTACAGCCAGCAGACCCCCACCTTTAAGGTAGTACCCATCGATCACACCTGATCGTAAGGAGATAAGAAGGAGGATTTGACCCATGTTTGTTACCGCATTGCTTCTGGGTCTGGTTGGCGTGTTCTGTATTCTGGACTCGCGCATTCTGGGCCGCATGAACTTCGAGCGTCCGCTCATCACCTGCACCATCGTCGGTGCGCTGCTGGGTGATCTGCAGACCGGCCTGACCCTTGGCGCATCCATCGAGCTGATGAGCCTTGGCATCGTGAACATCGGCGCAGCCGCACCCCCGGACATGAACATGGCTGCCATCATCTGCGCAGCTTTTGCCATCCTGACCGATGCTTCTGCCGAGACTGCACTGGCGCTGGCCATCCCCATCGCTGTTCTGGGCCAGATGCTGGGCGTGCTGATGCGCACCATCCTGTCCAACTTGACCCACGTTGCCGACCACGCCATTGCAGAAGGCAAGTTCCGCAAGGCATGGAGTATGCACATCGTCTGGGGCACAGTGCTGTACAGCCTGATGTACTTCATCCCCATTTTCCTGTCCGTCTACTTCGGCACAGATCTGGTGCAGAAGATCGTGGCTTTCATCCCCGCATGGCTGACCGATGGCCTGAACCTCGGCAGTAAGTTCCTTACCGCTTACGGTATTGCCCTGCTGCTGTCCACCATGCTCAACCGCGACCTGACCGTCTACTTCCTGTTGGGCTTCTTCTTTGTGGGCTATCTGGGTCTGGATGTTACCGCTGTGGCAATCTTCGCCGCAATTCTGGCTGTGATCCTGACCGGTCTGAAGTATGGCAAGGGCGCACCCGCCGCAGCCGCTGCCGGTGCAGCTGCTGCCAACCCGGATTACGACCCGCTGGAAGATGACGACGATCTTTGATAGGAGGAAGCTGAAATGAGCAACGCAACCAAGACTGCAAAGCGCAGCGACTTCAAGAAATACTTCCAGTTTATGTGGCGTTCCCTGAACATTCAGGCCTCCTGGAACTACGAACGTCAGATGAACATGGGCTTTTTGTACGGCATCGCTCCCACGCTGGACGAGCTGTACCCCAACGAGAACGACCCCGAGCAGCTGGCGCACAAAAAGGAAGCCTACGAGCGTGAGATGGCGTTCTACAACTGCACCCCCCAGACCAGTGCCTTTACGCTGGGTCTGGCTGCTTCCATGGAGGAGCAGTACGCCGCCGACCGTGAGAACTTCAACCCGGAGACCATCAACGCCGTCAAGACCTCGCTGATGGGCCCCCTGTCCGGCGTGGGCGACTCCTTCTTCCAGGGCACTGTCCGCCTGATCGCTTTTGGTCTGGGCATCTCTCTGGCACAGCAGGGCAGCGTTCTGGGCCCCATTCTGGCTATGATCATCTCCATCGTCCCCTCTGTGCTGGTCACATGGTTTGCCGGTAAGCTGGGCTACACCATGGGCAGCAAGTACCTGACCAAGCTCAACGGCGGCATGATGGACAAGTTGATGTACGTCTGCGGCATCGTAGGCCTGATGGTCATTGGTGCCATGGTGGCAAGCATGGTGGGTTTGACTACCCCCATTACCTTCGCAAGCACCGGTCTGGTGCTGCAGGATGTGCTGAACAGCATTCTGCCGAACCTTCTGAACCTTGGCATCGTGATGCTGATGTACACCCTGATCCGCAAAAAGGTCAAGACCGGCTGGCTGCTGGGCATCTGCATCGTGGGCGGTGTTGCCATCAACGCCCTTGGTCTGTTGGTGTAACCGGGTTTCCGGCTTACATAGATATCCGTACGCCTGTAATTTGTGATTCATCAGAACAAAAAGAAAAATAATTTGGAGGATTGCATTATGTATAACATTGATCTGGCAAACGTCAAGTCCATCGTGGCAGACATCGTGGCAAAGCACAACGTGGAGAACGTGGCCTTTGTTGGCTGCGGCGCTTCCAAGGCAGAGCTGTACCCCGCAAAGTACTTCCTGTCCAACTGCAGCAAGAAGCTGCGCGTGGCACACTACACCGCCAACGAGTTCAACTACGACACCCCCGATTGGCTGGGCGACACCACCGTGGTCATCACCGCTTCTCTGGGCGGCAGCACCCCTGAGACCGTCAAAGCCAACAGCGTGGCAAAGGCCGCCGGTGCAACCGTTGTCAGCGTTACCCACGCTGCCGGTTCTGCCCTGACCAAGGAAGCTGACTACACCATCGTCCACGGCTTTGAGGCAAACTACGCCGCTAAGCTGGAAAAGATGGGCTACGTTCTGGCACTGGCTGTGGAGATCCTGCAGCAGGTGGAAGGCTTCGACAAGTACGACAAGATGATCGAGGGCCTGACCAACGTGTTCGAGGCTGCCGAGAACGCTGCCAACTCTGCCCGCAAGTCTGCCAAGGAGTTCGCTGAGAAGTACAAGGACGCTCCCGTCGTCTACGTCATGTCCAGCGGCGCTTCCATGGAGGTCGCTTACTCCACCTCTATCTGCCTGATGATGGAGATGCAGTGGGTCAACTCTGGCTCCTTCCACAGCGGCGAGTTCTTCCACGGCCCCTTCGAGATCGTGGACAAGGACGTGCCCTTCATCCTGCTGATGAACGACGGCAAGACCCGTCCCGTGGATGCCCGCGCACTGACCTTCCTGCACCGCTTCGATGCTCTGACCACCGTTGTGGATGCAAAGGATTACGGTCTGGGCAATGCTGTGGACAGCAGCGTCATCACCTACTTCAACCCGCTGATGCACACCGCCGTGTTCCGCGTCTATGCTGAGGAGCTGTCCTACGTCCGTCAGCATCCGCTGACCCTGCGCCGCTATATGTGGAAGCTGGAGTACTAAGCGATCGACTGGGATCAATAGACCCATGCTTGGGGGAGGGGCTTGCCCCTCCCCTTTTTTGATGAAGAGGGAAATGAAGAATGATTGAAGCAGTGATTTTTGATATGGATGGGGTGCTGGCAGATACGGAATATTACTACGAGAACCGCCGTAAAAACTTTCTGCTGGAAAACGGCATCCCCATCCCGGAGGGCAACTTCATCGGCTCCAACGAAAAAGCCATCTGGGAAGCCATTGTCCCCAACGACCCTGTGCGCCGTCAGGAGATGCTGATGGCTTACCGGGAGTACCGCAAGGCTCGCCCCACCCCCTACGGCAAGCTTACCGACCCGCAGGCAGAGCCCCTGATGAATGCGCTCCGCAGCCGTGGACTGAAGGTGGCGGTGGCGTCCTCCAGCGCAGCGCCGGATATCATGAAGATGCTCACGGAGGGCGGTCTGAAAGCAATGGTGGATTTCGCCTTCAGCGGCGAGGACTGCGCCGCCCATAAGCCTGCACCGGATATCTATCTCAAGGCGCTGAAGGCACTGGGGCTGACGGCAGACAAGGCTATTGCGGTGGAGGATTCTCCCACAGGCATTGCCTCCGCAAAGGCGGCAGGGCTGAAGGTGCTGGCACTGAAGCCCCGCCACGGCGAGCCGCTGGACCAGTCCGCCGCAGACTGCATCATCACCCAGCTGATGGATGTAAAGGAGCATCTGGACTGAGATGGAAGCGATCAAGAACGGTCTGCGCAAAAACCTGACTCCGGCACAGCTGTGGAGCGGCGCACGCTTTTTTCTACTGCTGAATCTGGGACTTATCATCTATGCAGTAGCACTGAACTTTTACTGTGCGCCCAACCACTTTGTATTTGGCGGCACCACCGGTCTTTCCATCGTTCTGGCCACCTGCTTTCCGGCTCTGAGCGTCAGCACCTTTATGTGGATCACCAATGCGGTGCTGGATGTGCTGGGCTGCGTCTTTCTGGGCATAAAGACCATGGGTTGGACACTGTACTCCTCCTTCATGCTCAGCTTTTATTCCAGTATGTGCGAAAAGATGTTTCCCGTGTCGCAGCCTTTGACGGATGATACTTTGCTGGAGCTGTGCTTTGCGGTGGCGCTGCCTGCCATTGCCAGCGGCATCGTATTCAACATCGGGGCATCCACCGGCGGCACCGAGATCGTGGCGATGATCCTGCACAAGTACATCAAGGTGGAGATCGGCAGGGCTCTGCTGCTCAGCGATATCGGCACAGTGCTGTTTGCGGCTTACCTCTACGGCCCGCAGACCGGGATGTACTGCGTGCTGGGACTCATCGGGCGCAGCACCATCGTGGATACAGCTATCGAGAGCCTGAATCTCCGCAAGGTGTGTACGGTCATCACCTCAAGGCCGGAGCCCATCCGGCATTTCGTTACGGAAACACTGGGACGCACAGCGACCCAGCAGAACGCCACCGGCGTGTACACCGGCGAGCCCCGCACCATGATTATGGTGGCGCTGACCCGGCGGCAGGCAGGGCTGCTGCGGGATTTCCTGCGCCGGGAGGACCCGGAGGCCTTTCTGACCATTGTCAACTCAAGCGAGATCATCGGCAAAGGGTTCCAGTCCATCTGAAAACGCAGAATGCCCGCCCACTGTGGCTTTCCACAGGTGGGCGGGCATTATTATATATGGTAAATGGTTATTTACGCTGACTTTCCGGGATTTACGCTGAAAATACGCTGACTTGGCATGGTTTACGCTGAATTTACGCTGAAAACGCGCAATCGCGCGAACAAAGCGCGAATAAATCCGGCTGACCGCGAATAAACCGCGAACAAAGATCGCACGGGCGTGCATTCTTCATGCGTGGGAAGGTGCGACGTGAAAGTTGGAACTTGTAAAAATAAACTGTAATACGATTGAATTTCGGAAAAGTGGAATCGCACGCTGGAATGCACGCGTGCAATGTTGCCTGAATAAAAGTCAGCGAGAAAAACGCGCGCCGCGCGATTAGCGATTTTGCCGCGCGTTTTCTGCGGCTCAGTCCTCCAGCCTGCCATGGTCACATCCCAGCGACAGGTAGTGCTCCATCTCCCCTCTCAGCACCATCTGGGCATACTCCAAGGGCTTATTGTAGAGCAGCCAGTCCAGCTCCGCCCGCTGTGCCGGGGTGTTGCCGTATTCGTCCTCCACAGCGATGCAGTCAATGGCAAGAGTGATGCCATCCTCGAACCGGGCTTCTACCCGGTTGGTGTCCATGTTGTAGCGGCAGGAAAACAATTTTGTCATAGTCATATCCTCCAAGACTTGATTTTTGGTGTGCGGTCACTCGAACCAATGCCGTCAAGTCGTTGTCGGATGAAGTGGTTTTTAGTTTGTCCGGGAGTAAGTGCACGGTTTCTGCACGGTTTTTGCACGGTTTCAAAACGTGCAAAGGGTGCAAATCGTTGCAAAATCGGACAAAGGGTGCAGAAACTCGAAACTCAAAACCTGCGAAGCATCGCTGAGAAATGACGTTAAAACGTAACTTCCAAAAATTGAGGGAATCGCCCGGCGTGCGCTACGAATCAGTAGGCCGGGGGTTCGAGTCCCTTCCATCGCACCAAACAATGAAAATCCGAACCTTTTCTCGATAGGAGAGGGGTTCGGATTTTTTGTTTTTTCGACTACTACAAAACCACCCATTTCCGCAACGGGGTGAAGCGCAGACCGACATCCAAGCCACGATGCCCTCGGAAGAGTAAAACGACTTTGTAAATTGAAAAACGACCGGCCAACATGGTATCGACAATTTCTGTGTTTTGTTCAATTCATTTCTGACTACTATGAAATTAATAAACATTGTGTTTAGAAATACAGCATGCTATAATTATGCGAGAATATTAATATAGGCTTTGGGAGGTGCTGAGATGGCCAAACAACCAATAAATAATGGCAAGGTTGTTGAACGTTCGTATGAAGATTATAGAAATAATCAGTACTTAGTTAATCGACGTTATCAGAGAAAACTGGTTTGGGAACTTGAAGAAAAACAGGCGTTTATTGATTCCCTTGCAAATGGCTATCCCGTTCCACTTTTTCTTTTTGCAAAATGCGTCTATAAAGGGCAGGATCGAAGCGAAATCATTGATGGCATGCAACGCTTAAATGCTGTTTTTTCTTTTATTGAAAATGACTATCCTGCTGCTAATGGGGAATATTTTGATTTAAGCACTACAGCTTTGACAAAAGACTTGTTGGACAGTCATATTTTAGAGCAAAGGCAGCCTGTACTGAATCGTGAGACGTGCGTTAAGATAGTCAGCTATGAACTGCCCTATTCGATTTATGACGAACATGATCCTGATATTATCGATGAAGTATTTAGGCGTATCAATTCCAACGGCAAGCATCTTTCCCGCCAAGAAATCCGACAGGCCGGTGTAGTTAACGATTTCTCACAACTTGTAAGAAATATTGCAACTCGTATTCGTGGCGATGTTTCCCATAATGATTTTTTGTTACTCTCACAGATGCAGAATATCAGCATCACAAAAGATACTTATCATGGGGGAATTGATCCTGAATCTGTGTTTTGGGTTAAGGAAAACATTCTATCAAAAGAAGATCTGCGACAGTCTATGGATGAGGAACAAATCGCCGATATCCTCGGTGCAATGTTATTGACACCTGTCCCTCCTTCCAATGTTAGCATATTAGATGAATATTACGGTTATAAACAGCCGGATGCTTCTGCACGGTATCAAAAGATTGAAGAAGCACTTTCTGCAATATCTCCAGAGAAAGTATCTGAGCAGTTTTTTTATGTGTATGACGAAATCAAACGTGTGTTTTCCGGACGGCAAAAAACAATTATTACACAAATGGTATCACCAAGGACCTATCGAGGACCGCGTTATTTTCAAGTACTATTTCTTTCCATGTATGAATTACTAGTTCGACAAGAAAAACGCATTGTTAACTATGATGCACTTTATAATGCGCTAGATGGAATCGGCGCTAGAATTATTCACATTTCAGGCGGAGGCGGTTGGTGGTCTCAACAGGAGAAAACCGATTTGATTGCCGCTACTTCAGGTGTACTGGCACCGCATTTTGTGGAGCGTGGAGAAGGAGATCCCATGCTTTACTCTTACGCAAATGAACTAGAAACACTTCTCAAGCAGTCTTCCACAGAAAATACCCAGTATGATTTTAAACAAGGTATTCACAATCTGGATGATGGCAGAAGAAATAATACACTAATCCGAAAAATATTTAAGACCCTTACGGCAATGGCCAATGCAGGGAAAAATGCTACTGGATATGTTCTTCTTGGCGTTGCAGACACTTTTGAGGATGCAGAAAAGATTCGGCGCGTCTATGGGCAGGAGTCCATCAGGGTTGGAGACTTTTATGTGACGGGTATTAATGGTGAAGTTGAAAAATACTACGAAAACTATGATGCCTACATTTTAACCGTCAGAAACGCCCTAAATGATATGCCGCTACAAGATCATTATCGTAGGCAAATTGGGGCCAAAATGCGTCATGTCAACTATCATGGAAAGTCGGTAATTATTTTACGGATTACTTGTAACAGCGGTCCAGCAATCTTCGATGGAGCATATTACACTAGGAGCGGCCCTAGTAACGACCCTGTACCAGTAAAGGCAGAAGAAATGCCAGCATTTTTTGCTCAGTTTGCTTAAAAACAATAAGCACATGCAATCATAACCCCGCGTGAAAACGCGGAGTTTGCAGAACGGTCCCATAGGGGCCATAATACCAGCCGCGCCTAAAGGCACACAATGAGCGACGTCAACCGCACACTGACGTCGCTCTTATTTTCTCATATTATCGGCAGGTATTTCTGACGAATCATCGTCATTGAAGTCAACTACATTCTTGAACGGATCTTCGTATTCCTTGAAGTTCAACTGGTCGCACATCTGATCGTTGAACTCTTGTTCCTGAATGTATTTGCGGATTTTGGCTTCGTTTCCGCCTACTGTATTTACGTAATATCCTTTTGCCCAGAACACTCTCCTTCCGTATTTGTATTTTAAGTTTGCATGTCGTTCGAATATCATGAGCGTGCTCTTCCCTTTGAGATATCCCATAAAATCTGCTACAGTAAGTTTTGGCGGTATCGACACAAGCATGTGGATATGGTCCGGCATCGCATGTGCTTCTATGATTTCTACGTGCTTATAATCACAAAGCATTCTTAATATCTTGCCAATATCTTTTCTTAACTTTCCATATATCACTTTTCTGCGATATTTCGATACAAGCACAATATGATATTTGCAATTCCAGCTCGTATGTGATAAACTTTTCTCGTCCATATGGATGAACCTCCTTTTGCTTTAGTATGCGGTTGGCGTTACCCGCTTCTAATTATAGCAAAAGGAGGTTCTTTTTCTACCGTATCAACGCTACGGCTCCATTCTTCCACAAGCTTAGCTTGTGGTTTTTCTTATGAACAAAAACAGGGTGCGCCACCCGGACGCACCCTGAAAAAATCCACAGACGATAGCGATATGTACAACAGGGCGCTCCCCGTAGCAGAGTTCCCATAAAACAGTATTTGCAAAAGCTCCCGAAATGGGGAAGATTTGGCGTGACTTCGGTCACGCCTTTTCTTTTGCTTCCAGTTCATCCAGAGGGATGTACCCCAGCCCATCGTACTTGATATGGATGTGCTGCACCCGCTTTCCGCTGGACTTATCCGGGGCATCCACATAGATGGCCGACACCAGTTCACGGAGAGCATAAGGGGTGAGTTCTTCAATATGAACGTACTTGTGCGCTTTCTGGACGAACTTTTCAATATTCTCGATCTGCTGTTCCTGTACTTCAATTTCCTGCTGGATGGAGAGAACTTCCTCTTCCAGCTGCTTCTGTTCGGCATCGTAGCTCTGACTCATCATGTCGAAGCGGTCATCGCTAAGCTTTCCGTTAACATTGTCCTCGTAAATCTTCATGAACAGCCGTTTGAGGTCTGCGATCCGCTTCTCATTCCGGGCAAGCTGCTTCTTCAGGACAGTCAGCTTTTCGGTGCTTTCCACCCGAAGCTGCTCCTCCATGACCTTGCGGAAGTAGTCCTCATGACAGAGGATGTAGTCCGTCACCCGCTGAACATGGCTTAGCACACGGCCCTCCAAAACCTTTACCCGGATGAAGTGTCCCTTGCACTTGCTCCCGTTCTTCTTGTGCAGAGAGCAATCAAAGAAGTCTTGACTGAAGTCCCTGTTGTTGGACGAACCATATTGCATCTTAGAACCGCAGTCAGCGCAGTAGACCATACCGGAGAAAATGCTGCTCTTGCCTGTCCGGGTCATGCGGTGACGCTGGCTACGAATCTCCTGAACCTTTTCAAACACATCATCGTCAATAATGCGCTCATGTGTATCCGGGAAGATAGCCTGATTTTCCACGGGATTCAGATGTCTCTTTTTATCCCAGATAGAGTTAGTATAGGTCTTAAAGTTGACTGTGCAGCCAGTGTACTCCAGGCGTTCCAGAATCGAACTTACTGCTCTTTTATCCCAGCGATAAGGGTCTTCCGGGGCGGGTGAGTTCGTACTCAGGCCATGGCTCAACTTATAGGCGGTGGGAGTCAAAACTTTGTCCACCCACAGTTGGTTTGCAATTTGGGTCGGGCCACGGCCTTCCATGCACATGGAGAAGATGCGCTTCACGATTGCAGCCGCTTCTGGATCAACAAGCCAATGTTTCAGGTTCTCCGGGTCTTTCACATAGCCGTACGGCACAT
>NZ_JAFREH010000009.1:0-117108 GCF_017377625.1 Faecalibacterium sp. Marseille-Q3530
GGTAGTTCTGCCCCATGTGGCTCTGCTCGTGGTTGCCGAAGGTCGCCATGGGGATGGGCGCAAGGCTCACCATGCAGTAGATCTCGATCATACGCCCGTAGACGATCACAAAAATGATGATGCTCAATATCCGCATGGTGATGCCGATGAAGAAGGACTGCAAAAACAGCCCGAACAGGGGGCCTACATCCATCTGCATCAGGCTTGCTTCCAACATCGACAAGCCAATGTCGTTGACACGGGTATTTCCGGCAATGATGCCACTGGAATCAGACACCACCTTCTGTGTCAGGTCAAAGACCGCCATCACAATGTCGAAAGTATTGCTGATGAGCCACACCGACACCGCCGTTTTGAAGATCCAGCGCATGATGAGGGCAGGCTCAAACTGTGCCATATTGTTGTGCTGGGTGATCATTTCAATCAACTCGTAACAGGCGATGAAGGTCAGGATGATGCCTGCAATGGGCAGCACCACATTCCGAGAAAGAGCTTCGATCATCGCAAAAACGCGCGGCTCAAAGCTGGAGGGCTTGGTGCCCACCTGCTGTGCGATGTTGCCCACCTGCGTGTTTACATCGTCGAACAGGCCGGAAAGATTGGACATAATGCCTGCCGTCAGGATGCCTTTGATCCAGTCGGCAATGGCTTTAAGAACGGTTTCCATTCAGCAGTCACCGTCCTTAGCTGAAGTGGTTGATAAGGGTCTTGAGAAGGTTCAGGAGAAAAATAATGTGGGTCAAAAACTGCATAAGACACCGCCTTTCACTGATGGGTGGATAAAAAACACGGCTTGGGGCACGGACATTCAATAAAACTGCAAACCGCAGAGGGCTTTCCGCTGCTGCTCAAGCCGCTGTATGGAATAATCGCCTCAGAAGCCGATGAAAACAAAAATGCCGACTGCTTTTTGGCAATCGGCATAGGACAATAATTCAGTTATGCAAGCATTTTGCCCTCCAGATAGGAGCAGCGGAGATAATCAGGATTGGTGTAGTATACGTTGGAATTGAAATCGGAGATCTCATCCGTGATAAACGACGAAAAAACATCCAGAATTGCCTGTGCTGCATCATCATCCTTCATGGTGGACAGCACCAGCCCCTGGTACAGCATTCCGATGGAGGTTGCAGAAGGAACCGTGTAGCGGCACTCTGCGGCGGTATCAAAATCCCCCTCCGGGATGTTGAGATCTTCAATCAGCTCATCCGAAACCTGCTCAAAGGACAGGCAATGGTTTACTTCTGCCAGCCGGAGCTGCCGTTCGATGTCGGCTTTTGTAAAGTGACGGATCACATCCTGCCGATGATTTTTGGTCTTGCGGGCAATGGTCTCAATCAGGCTGCAAACATAGAGAACATCATTTTTCTGCTTTTCGGTCATGGATGGGTTCACTCCTCTCAAAGGTCAGGCAGTGCAAAGCGTTTACGGTGTGAAAGCTGATCTGGTGTGTTGGATGCTTGAATTTCGCCAAGGCCCAAAATGCTTCACGGCTGATCTGCCCGGACGTAAATCCGTTGACGTAATCCCAAATGGTGTCGT
This sequence comes from Faecalibacterium sp. Marseille-Q3530, assembly GCF_017377625.1. Classification (NCBI taxonomy): domain Bacteria; kingdom Bacillati; phylum Bacillota; class Clostridia; order Eubacteriales; family Oscillospiraceae; genus Faecalibacterium; species Faecalibacterium sp. Marseille-Q3530. Next base: position 1,543 of record NZ_JAFREH010000009.1, read on the forward strand.
CTGCCATGGGTCCCTCCACAATATCGTAGGGATGGGTTTCGCCTGCACGACATTTTGCAATGAAATCCAGCCATTCGTCCGACATTTCAGGGAAACGCAGGATTTTCAGGTCGGGATTTTCTACATAGCGGTAGACGTTCACAAGGCCGTCGGCAGAACGGCGGTCTGCCCAGCGGTAGGCTTGCTGATAGTTGTTCGTGCAGTAGAATCCCCAAGAAAAGTCCTTTGTATACCGTGTGATACGGATTTCGGGATAGACAACTTCTTCTTTACTGCCATGATACAATAAAATCTCGCTCATCTGCGTCACCTTCTGTATGTGAGATGGTTACTATGGATTTCCTTATTATAATATGTACCGGGCGGCAACCGCCGCCCGCCGTTCTTAACCGAACAGGCCGCTCAGCAGGGGAATCAGGGTAATGCCGACCAGCGCAACGCCGCCGCCAGCCATGAGCTGCTTCATGCCCTGAGACTTGGAGCCGGGGTTGTCGTTACCATAACCTTCCAGCAGGTTGATGGCACCCCAAACGCCGAGACCGGCACCCAGAGCCACGACCAGAGTCTGAAGAACTTCGATAGCAGAGTTGAAGAATTCCATAGTCTTTTCTCCTTTATTATAAAGCGTTTTCGATCATTTGTACACACCCGAAATCTTATTGTTTTACACTGCATAACCGCAGCAAGGTTGATTTTCTGGTGCACTTTTCTGACCGGGATAAATTAAAAACGCCTACCGAGTCAGGCAGGCGGGAGCGAATCAGCGTCCACCACGATGAACTCATCACCGGGGTGGATTTTTTCTTTTCGGTTCAGATATTTTTCAATATCGAAGATATTTTTGGGGTCGTAATCCGAGGTCAGCTTATAGTTGGGGTGCTGGGTCAGATCATACTTGTCCGAGAGGAAAGGCCGCACACCGCGTAGCTGCAAGATGCACTTGCCGCCATCCAGCACCGCAATCTCATCGCGACTTAATAATTCGTGACCAAGTTTCTGGAACGAGGTGCCATAACTGGGGCTGTTGCCACGGGTGTCCGAAGTGTTGAACGAATCAATCGTTTCCTTACCCAGCATTTCGGACAGGTCTTTCAACGTACCGGGTTCCGAACCGCCGAGAAAAATCTGACTGTCCATGTTGCCGATGATGGTGTCGGCATTGTCCTTGTATATAGCCTTTAGCTGGCTTTTCGTCTGCAAAACAAGGCAGGCCGAAATCTCACGGCTGCGGATGGTTGCCACCAGCTTTTCCAGATTGGGAATCTGGCCGATGTTGGCGCACTCGTCGATCAGACAGCGCACATGAATGGGCAGCTTGCCGCCGTACACATCATCCGCTTTGTCGCACAAGAGGTTAAAAAGCTGGGTGTAGACCATACTGATGAGAAAATTGAATGTGCTATCCGTGTCCGACATGATGAGGAACAGAGCCGTTTTCTTATCGCCCAGCGTGTCCAGTTGCAACTCATCGTACATCGTTAAATCGCGTAATTCTTGGATGTCAAATGGCGCAAGTCTAGCACCGCAGGAAATGAGGATGGATTTTGCGGTCTTGCCGGCAGCCAGCTTGTAAAGTTTGTACTGCCGCCCAGCAAAACTGTTCGGTTTTGTCTTTGCCAAATCCTCAAAGAGCAGATCAACCGGGTTCTGGTATTCTTCATCGTCCTCCATCACCTGCATGGTGTTGAGCATTTCCAGCAGGGTAGCAAAGTTCTGTTCCTCTACCGGGGCTTCATAATGCAGATAGGCGATAAGCGCAGTCAGCAAAAGACGTTCCGATTTTTCCCAGAATGGGTCTCCGCCGCTGCCTTCGCCCTTGGTGTTGGTCATAAGGGTAGTGACCAATTTCAGAATGTCTTTTTCGCTGTGGACGTAGCTGAACGGGTTGTAGTGCATGGACTTTTTGAAGTTGATGGTGTTCAGAACTTTTACCTTATAACCATTTTTCAGCATGGCCTGCCCACATTCAAGCACGATTGTACCTTTCGGATCGGTTACGACATAGGAACTATGGCATTGCAGGAGGTTCGGTTTCAGCCAAAATCTCGTTTTGCCAGAGCCGGAGCCGCCGACCACCAGCACGTTTTTGTTCCGGGCGTTCTTGGGGTCAGGTGGACGATTGCTCATCATTAACCGCTCTGTCTTGGTTAAAATGATGTTGTCGGAAAACTTGGGAGCCATGAATGGTTCAATGTCTTTCGCATTGCCCCATGAAGCGTTTTGTCAAGTGCTTTTCGCAATTTATTGACGCAAAACAGGATTTTTTCAAGAGAAAAGCCCCATGCGGTCAACATGGGGCGAGTTGATAAAGTGAAAGTGCGAAAGTGCAAGGTGCAAAGGCTCTGCGTTTTGCACTTTCATTTTGCAGTTTCGGGCGGCTGCTTCTTCTTGATGAAGTTGTACCATTGACTTCCAACGCGCCTTGCGCCCAATATGCCGCCCATGCTGCGCTTGGCATTTTGTACCGTTCTTTCGGATATTCCGGCTTCGGCTGCCGCCTTGACAATATCCTCGCTTGCCATTTCCTTACCGTCTGCAAGTAAATCGAGTATCAACCTTTCCGCTTGCTCGGTCTTGGTTTCGGTGTTGCCGCCTGTGCCGGACAGCAGTTCATCAGCGGTAATGTCATATTCGCCTATCCATGAAAAGCCGCTTTCCGCGCCCAACGAAAACGCCATAGGCTTACCCTCCGGTGCAAGGGAAGATTTGTCGTGAATGATAACGCGCACATTCGGCTCTCGTTTCACGCGCCCTATGAGCAGCACACTACGAGCGGCGGCTCGGAAGTCGATAGAGCCTAATCCCCGGTATGCGCTCTGACCTCCGGCAGCTTTGTTCAAGTGCCCGATAAGCACAACGGCACACCCGGTACGCTCTGCAACTTCGGCAAGGCGGCGAAAGATAGGGCGTATTTCGTTTGCCTTGTTCATATCCGTTTTTTCGCCTACATACGCCTGTATGGGGTCAAGGATTATAAGACGCGCCCCGGTCTGCCGGATTGCCCTTTCTATGCGTTCATCGGATAAGGACAATTCCTGTTTGCCCTCGTCAATGACAAGTACCCGGTCAAGGTCTGCGTCCGCTTCCATAAGGCGCGGCTTGACGGTATCGCCCAAACCGTCCTCTGCGGTCTGATAGATAACATTAAAAGGCTCATGCTCTGCCATAGCCGGAAAGGGCTTGCGGTTGGTACAGGCGGCGCAAAGGCGCAGGGCAAGGGTGGTTTTTCCCTCGCCGGGGTTGCCCTGTACGATTGTTACCTTTCCAAAAGGGATATACGGCTCCCATAGCCATTCAACGGTCTGTGTGTCAACCTCGCTCATGCGGATAATTTCAACGGTTTCTTCCTGTTGCGGCTCACGCAAGCCATAGACAGCTTCGCGCAGATATTTTCCGTCTGTAATTTCCTCTTTACGCTGTAAAACCTCGTTCCAGTCTTTGAACAACGGTACAAGGCGATTGACGGTGTAGCCTTGGGGGATAATGCTGTTAAGGCGGCTGCAAGCGTCTGTCCCGGCTTTGTCGCTGTCAAGGCAGAGATAGACGGTCTTGATATTCGGACGGTCAGAGAGAAAACGCAGCAGGGCTTTTTCACTCACGCCGCCCAATGACAGATAGCTTTGTTTCTGCCATTCCTTTTTGAACAGGCAGAGGAAAGATAACAGGTCAATGGGGGCTTCAAAGACAAAAAGCCTTTCGCCCTCGCCCCGGTAGCAGAAGTTAAAAGTCTTGTCGCTGCCTTTCACATCAAGCCGGAAGCTGCCCACCGTTCCCCGTTGGTGGGCATATCTCGGTATGCCGCTTTCATCTCTGCCGACAAATACGGCGTTATGGTGGGCGGCTTCCTCGTAGAGATCGCCGCAGGAAAAGAAAAAGCCCGACACATCTTCATCAATGCGCCGGGCGGCTGTAAGGTAGTTCCTCGCTGTTTGGTTGTCGGGGCTTTTGGGTGGTAGTCTGAATTGCAGATAGACGGGTGGGGGTGCTTCGCCCCGTTCGCCTATCAGCATTTCAACGGCTTCAAGAAAACTTTTGCCGTAAAACTCCATGACAAAATCAATCGGACCGCCGCCTTTGCTCTGGCTGTGCCGATACCATCTGTTTTCTCTGACCGTCAAGCTGTCGTGCCGTTTCCAACGGTACTCCTGTCCGGCGCGTTCAAGCTGTTCGCCCTGGGCTTGCAGGAATGATACAAGGTCGGTCTGATTTGCCCGGTCAATCTGTTCTTTGGTGTAGGTCATAGGGAAATATCCTCCTTTTTGCGTCTTGGTGTTTGGTGTGTCTGTTCCTGTGTGCGCTGCTCGGCTTGCTCTACAATATCAATGCACTTTCGGATTTGCTGTAACTCCTTAACCTCGCTGCGCTTTGTTTTCAGTTCTTCATATTCGCCTGTGGATTGGGCTTTCAGTTCGTCAAATTCTTTCTGCCACTCGGACACCTTGAAAGACTTTGTACCCTCCGGCAGATTTGCGTGCAGGAAACGGTTGGCGGCGTTCCAGATAATGAGGTCGCTTTCGTGGGCTTGCTCAAATTTTTCTCTCTTTTTGCCCCATCCGTTTTTCAGCGTTTTCAGTTCATCGTGAATGGGCTTCAAGCGGTTGTAGTTGCTGCCATGCTCGATAAACTTTTCCAATGTCCTCATGCGCTTCTGCTTGGCAACAACGCTTGTATTCAGCCGCTTTGCTTCTTCATCAACAGAGGAAAGGGCAGCGTCCAAATCTTCAAGGGTAGCAATGCCCTTGCTTTGCAGATAGACAATCGCCTTGCTGATTTTTTGCAATTCCCCGGCAGTATGCTGTTGCTGCCAGCCCTGTGAATACTTCCGGCTTTTCTCTCGTTCAATGCTCAAATACCTTGTAAGCAGCGTGGCAATATCGGGAGAGTGCGGGGCAGCTTGCAGTTGCTTCTTAGCGGCGAAAACCTCCGCAAGCCATTCTTTCAAGCTGTCGATATAGCCCCGGATTTCCCGCATAAGTCGGTTGGTCTTTTGTATCATGCGGTTGATTTCTCCCTTGTCGGTGGCTATGCCTTTCTTCTCCATTTGGGAAGCTGCAACACCCATGTGGACGGTGGGGAGTTCCTCAATACCACGCTCTGCATGGCTGCGGTGGTCGATACGCTCCGCGCTGCCGCTTCGCTCTAAATAGTCGTTGGCAAGGTCAGCCCACGCCTTGCGCCATAGGTCGGCGTTCTCCTGCCTGTTCCAGTCCATAAGGTCAACCTTGCGCGTCTTGTATCTGCCGCTTGGCAGCTTTACGCGCTCCCCATTTTCGTCAAGGACATATTCCTTTTTTGACTTCGCCGCCCATGTGCCTTTTTCATCAAGGGGGCGCATAGTCAAAAGGATATGAGCGTGTGGGTTGCCGTTGCCTGTGTCGTGGATATTGAAGTCGGCGCACATTCCTTTGGAAACAAATTGAGAGGAACAGTATTCCCGGACAAGGCGGGTCTGTTCCTCTCTTGAAAGTTCAACAGGTAGGGCGATTTCGATTTCCCTCGCAAGCTGTGAGTTATTCGATTTTTCGATTTGCTCCACGCTGTTCCATAGAATAGAACGGTCAGAGAAAGAGGGTGGGGCATGGGGCGGCAGCATGATTTCAGAATGAACAACGCCGCCTTTTCTTGTATAGTCGTGGGTCAGTCCGTCCCACTCGTTTGTCAGCTTCTCTCCGGCGCGGTAGGCTGCTGCGGCTACGGCAGATTTGCCCTTTCCCCGGCTGACAATCTTAATGCTGCAATGGTAGATTGCGATAGTATCACCTCCCGATACGGTCAACAAAACCCCATGAAAGTGAATAGCTTGCAAAGCAAGGTGTTCGCTTTCGTGGGGTACACAAAAGGGTAGACAGCGCAAGCTGTCGCAGGGAAAGTGTAGGTTTCCCTGTCGCGGCGCAAGCCGCCAATCTCTGCACAAGGCAATAATGCCCGGTGCGGAGATAAAGCCCTCGGCAGAGCGCACACGCCCGTTAGGGTGTATAAGTGCGCCCTTGTGTGCAAGGGTAATTCTTCGGTGTCGCTTCTCCGGCTCGTTTTCTCAAAAACTCCTGCGCTTTGTCGCTGAAAACCGCGGTGTAGAGGAAGTCGCGGGCTTCCTGTTCTGACATATCAATGAGTGCCGGGACAAGGCTTTCAAGGTAGCCGCCCCGCGAACAAAGACGGTGGTTGCGCTCCTTGCGCTTCTCAATGGCAAGTTTGCGGTCAAGCATTTTGTTCCTGTTCTCATACTGCCGGATTTTCTTCTGTGTCAGTTCCATTTCGGCGTTACATTCCTCGATGGTGGTCGGTGGTTTTTTCTTCGACATGGTAGCCCTCCTTTTTGATTTTTAGTAAAAGAAAAGGGCGGCTACTTCGGTTTGGAAATAGTCGCCCTGTTGGGGAATTATGTTATTGTTATTTGAATAATATTATTCTGCCGCGTCTGTGTTACTTTTATCTGCTTTCTTCATTTTCAAGGAGCCCAAAATAAAGACAGCTCCGAAAATGAAACAAAGGACAGACCAGATAGCAAGGTCAGAGAAGCTACCGTAATTTACAATTCCCAGCAGTCCGCCCAACAGATAGAATACTCCGGCAACAATTCCGCCGCCTTTGCTCTTTCGGGTTGCTACTCCAACGATGCCTGCAATCAGCATACAGAAAGCAAGCAACATTCCTGATGTTCCGCTTACTTCGCCGTTATCTGCTAAAGCATTTCCTAATCCGGCAGCGCAAGATTGAAAAGCTACTAAAACAAATAAAACCATGCTGATAATTCCGATTACTAATTTTGCCGTTTTCATGTTGCACACCTCATCTCGTTACGGATTTAATGTAATTACCTCATTTGCAAAATCTTCGCCCATAAAATCATCAGCATCGTATGCTCTAAACAGGACTTCGATTTCTTCCACTTCGGTAATTCCGTTTTCCTCTAAAGTTGTATCAGACCATGCCATAGAACTAAATGCACATTTTCCGGCAGAAACAGAAGTTGCATAGAATGGGTCTGCCATAAAGCCGTTTACAGATGCGTCATCAACGCTGAACATTACCGTTTTGTCTGTCTTGTTCAGCAAGAACAGATTGGCAGTATAGCCCCATATCTCATCATCTTCATAGCCTGTTACGATAACAGTAACATAATCATTATCGATAATCACATTATCAGTAGCCTGTGCTTCTCTCACAAATGCAACAGCGTTTTCTTCTCCGTATGGATAGACATGGATTGTTTCCTTTCCAACAGGGTCAGCAGACCAATCATTGCTATCATACACCTTGAAAGTCAATTCAATATCTGTGTATTCAACAATACCATTTTCCTCAAGAGTATCGGTGCTAAAGTTGATTTCTTCGTTAGCCTTTTTGCCAGCAGCTACCTCGCTTGCAAACATTGGATCGCACTGAACACCATTGATGGAAGCACTCTCGACAGAGAACATATAGGTTTTCTCTGTGGACTTGTTTTCAAGCTGTGCTTTCAGAGTGTAGCCCCACATATTATCGGGGTCGATTTCGGTAATTTTTACCGCACACTCTGCGTTGTCAATGGCAACAACTTCCTCAAATACGATTTGATTTTCGGTGTTGTCGTTTTCGGTGCTTTCTTCATTTTGAGAAGAAGCGGGGGCATCGTCAGATGCGTCAGGTGTCGCTTCTCCGCCACAAGCTGCAAGAGATAGCACTAAAGCAAGCGAAAGAAGCAAGGTTACAAGTTTTTTCATTCCATTCCCTCCGTTATTAAAAAGTGTAACTTTCCAAATTTAAAAAAGCGACTCATAGAATTATTTCCTCCCGTTAAATAATAGATAACTATTAAAAATAGACAATACTTGCTCATAAGTAATGGTACTTAAATTGTTTACTTTGGCGTGTTTCATTGCTTGATGAAACTGATTTTTAGTAAACAGTTGACGATATTCTCGATTGACCCATTTTGAAACAAAGTACGTATATAGCTTCCAATATTTATCTGGAACATCTGTGGTATGGCGGGTAAGTTTTATTAAGACACTGTTTACTTTTGGTTTAGGATGAAAGCATTCCGCTGGCAGCTTAAGCAATTGCTGAATCGAGACTTGAGTGTGCAAGAGCAACCCTAGTGTTCGGTGAATATCCAAGGTACGCTTGTAGAATCCTTCTTCAACAATCAGATAGATGTCAGACGCACGGCTTTCAAAAACCACTTTTTTAATAATTTGTGTGCTTAAATGGTAAGGAATATTCCCAACAATTTTATACCTCTGTTTGTTAGGGAATTGAAACTGTAGAATATCTTGGTGAATTAAAGTGACACGAGTATTCAGTTTTAATTTTTCTGACGATAAGTTGAATAGATGACTGTCTAATTCAATAGACGTTACCTGTTTACTTATTTTAGCCAGTTTCGTCGTTAAATGCCCTTTACCTGTTCCAATTTCGTAAACGGTATCGGTTTCTTTTAAATTCAATTGTTTTATTATTTGGTTGAGTACTTTTTCACTCGTTAAAAAGTTTTGAGAATATTTTATATTTTTGTTCATGTAATCTCTCCTGAAGTGATTACATCTATAAACAAATACAGAAGTTAAACGATTTGTTTGTAATTTTAGTTATCTGTTTAAAAAGTCATAAGATTAGTCACTGGTAGGAATTAATCTAACGTATTTATTTATCTGCGTAATCACTGTTTTTAGTCTGTTTCAAAACAGTAGATGTTTTATCTACATTACGCATTTGGAATACCAACATGACGAATCCCTCCTTCTTATCCCTTTAGTAACGTGTACTTTCCTGTAAACGCATTTTATCGACAAATTAGCCGGGATATAAACGAATATTTACATTTCAAGACTTGAAAAACGCCGTCTGAAGAAGTATAATATTAAATACCTATAAGCAATAGGCGGTTTACAGGAAAGTACACCTTTCTGTAAAACCGCCTATTTACAATAATTTGGCTTTTTCGTAGATTTCTGCCCGGTAGCGAAAGGTCGCAAGGGGCATACCACACTCTTTTGCGGCTGCTGTGCCGGTAATTTTCCCGGCACGCCACCTCTGATAAACAGCATGAAAGTTATCCGGCAAGGGGCGTGGTGGTCGCCCAAAGCGCACACCCCGCGCCTTTGCTGCCGCGATACCCTCTGTTTGCCGCTGTCTGATATTGGTGCGCTCGTTTTCTGCCACAAAGGACAGCACTTGAAGCACAATATCCGAGAGAAATGTTCCCATAAGGTCTTTTCCCCGGCGCGTATCAAGCAGGGGCATATCCAAAACCACAATGTCAACGCCCTTGTCCTTTGTGATGATACGCCATTGCTGTAAGATTTCTTCATAGTTGCGTCCCAGACGATCTATGCTCTTGATATAGAGCAGGTCGTCTTTTTTCATTTTTCTAAGCAGCTTTTTGTACTGTGGACGCTCAAAATCTTTGCCGGATTGCTTATCCATAAAGATATTCTTATCTGAAACGCCTACCTCGCGTAAGGCGATAAGCTGCCTGTCCTCGTTTTGTTCTCTTGTGCTGACACGCACATAGCCGTAAATGCTTCCAGTCAATTTTTATCCTCCTGTTCGTTTTACATAGACATCAACCGTCCTTACCTAATAATTTTACTGTATCTTTGTGTCATGGCTTGCTTTTCCCGGCTGAAATACCATGCTTCTTTGCATAGTCGCTTGCCGCCTGTCTGCGTTCCTCGCTGTATGGTGCGGTCAGACGGAAAGAGAAGCGTCCCTTTGCAATCTCAAACTCCATACAGCCCGTTTCCGGGTCGCTGTCGGTCAGCTTACAGACAGAGGGGAAGCGGCGGCTGTACGCGGTCAGCCTGTTCTTCAAGTCGGTGTTGTGGGTGCGGATATGGATAAGGGGGTCTTTCTCGTCAAACCAAATATCGGTGGTCTTTTCCTGCTTTTTCAGTCCTGTTTTCATAAACTCTCCTTTCTGCGCCCCTGTTACGCAGTAGGGGCATTTTTCGGGTGTTTTCTTCGGCTCTTGACTTGGGAAAAACGGCGTTTTTTCAATAGAAAATGCTCTGGCGATACATTCCTCGTCCAGAGTGTTCCAATCGTCAAATATTCCGTTTTTACGGCTCTTGACCGTCAGACGCAGAAAAATGCGAATAGTCGGCAAGTATCGCTTTCAGCAGCTTGTCGCGGAATGTTTCTGCGCTTCTGTGATTGAAAAACAACTCCGCAACGATGGTCTGTCCGTTCCGCTGTGTTGTGATGATACCATCCGGCTGCTTCTGCGCGGTGGTTGTGGTTTTCTTTTCTGTCATTGGGTCACTCCTTCCTTTGGGTGCAAAAAAAGGATTTCCCATAGTTGGAAAATCCCTTTCTGCTGTCGGTTATTCTGTTTTACGATACGGGCAGCGCAGCGGCTTGCGCCTTTCGCTTTGCCCGATATTCCCGCGCCTTGATGCGTTCATACTCCCGGCGTTTTTCAAGGTTTTTCGCCCGGTATTCCTTTGAGTAGTTCCGATGATAAGCGCGGCTCTTTTCCTTTTGGGCTTCTTCGATTTTCTCCCGCATTTGCCGGATTTCTTCCTCTGTCGGCTCTGCAAGCTGTGTCAGTTCGTTTTCAAACTTGCCGATATAGCTGAAATATATCCCGATATGCTGAACAGCTTGTTTTGCCCTTTTCTTATCGCGCTCATGCACTTCAATTCTGCTGATAAATTCATTGAGAATGGCGGGGGTAAGGTCGGTAAAGGCGGCGTAGCGTTCTATCAGCTTCAAAAACTTATGCGCCCATCCTCCTGCGTCCTCAAACGCGGATAACTGTTCTTTGAGTTCTGCAAGTTCCGCTTTCAGCGTATAGTATTCCTCCGAATATTTCTGTGACATTTGCTCGTATCGGTCTTGTGGGATAGCACCGAGGGCGTTATCCTCGTAGAGTTTATTCAGCACCTTGTCAATCTGTTCAAGGCGTGTTGTAATTTGCGGAATACGCTTCTGCTGTTTTTTGCTCTTGTCCGTCTGCTGCATATCAAGGTTTTTTCGGACTAATGCTTCAAATTCCTCCCGGTTGCTTATGGAGTATTCTGCAACTTTTTTCAGAACATCCGCGATAGTCTGCATGACTAAATCAGCGTCTATGATGTGCGGGGAATTGCATTTGGGATTTTTGGCTTTGCCCTTGTGGTACTCGCTGCAAAAGGCAACATGACGCTTGCCGCCGTTCCTGTAATCTATGCGAATGTGCATTTTTGCGCCGCAGTCTTTACAGAACATCAAGCCCGACAAAGGGTGGATTTCTCCGTCCCCGTTAGGGCGTCTGACAGGCGCGTTTTCCAAAATCCGCTGTACGGTTTCAAAGTCGGCGCGGTCGATAATCGGCTCATGCACATTCTCGGTTATCTGCCATTCGCTTTTATCTACATAGTGGTTGCGCTTGTCCCGAAAATGCTTTGTGGTCTTGAAATTGACAACATCACCACAATACTCCTGCCTTGTGAGTATCTTGGTTAAGGTTGCTTTGTTCCATTTATAGCGATTTTCCTCGTTCAGCGGTCTGCTTTTCGCTGTCCCTCTGTCGTGCTGTTTGAGGTAGAACGTAGGCGTGAGGATTTGCTCGTTTTTGAGATATACGGCAATTTGGTTTCTGTTCTTCCCGCCGATAAACAGACGGAAAATCAAGCGTACCACTTCGGCGGCTTCCTCGTCGATTATCCAAAAATCCTTGTTGTTCGGGTCTTTCATATATCCGTATGGGGCTTCGGTGGCGATGGGTTTGCCGCTTGCACCCTTGGTCCTGATACCCGTTTTTACTTTCTTGCTGATGTCCTTTGCGTACCACTCCGACATGATATTGATAAAGGGCGCAAACTCCAATGTATCGGGATTGTCGCTGTCTATGCCGTTATTGACCGCGATAAAGCGGACATTGTTCCGTCTGAATACCTCCATTGCATTGCCGACTTGGAGATAATCACGCCCCCAGCGCGTCAGGTCTTTCATAATGCAGACGCCTATTTTTCCGTTTTCCACATCCTCCATCATGCGGGAATAGGCAGAGCGGTCAAAGAACCTGCCGCTTTCGTCATCGTCAATGTAGTGCCGGATATTGGTTAATCTCTGCTGTTGGGCGTACCGTTCCAGAAATGCCTTTTGGTTTACAATGCTGTTGCTCTCGCCGCCATCTCTGTCCTCGTCCCCGACGGAAAGGCGGGAGTAAAGGGCTGTAATTTTATTATATTCGTTCATGTGCATACCTCCTGCGTCCACATAGTTTTCCTTACAGTTAAGATTATGCACCACACCGGGCAGAGCCGTACTCCATGCCATGACGGTACTTCTTTGCATTTTTGCTCCGCAAATATACGGCAAGCCGTAGCCCTGTGCCGCAGGAAAAGCCAATAAGCAAATCCAGCGGATGCAGACTGGGCAGAGGATTCGCAAATGCCACCGGGAAAGTTCCCATCATAGACATGATGTGTTCGCCCAACTCTTTGCCCTCGGCCAGCCGCCACGCTTCACCAAGGTTCGTTGCCACCAGCCCCAGCAGGATATACGGCAGATACAGCGCAAGCAGTTTTGTCAGCTTTTTCGTGGTCACAGTCCACGCTCCTGTTCCTTGCGGCGCACCTTGCCGGGAAGTTCTGCTGCGGCCTGCACCAGTTTGTGCAGCTTTGCCAGCACAGAGGGACGCTTGGTTTTGCTCAGCAGGGATACCGAATATTCTTTGAAAGCGGCATTGAACGCTTCCACATCCGGGGCTTTGAAAAAGACCAGATACCGGGGCGGCACTTCGGAGCTGTCCTTACGGATGGCATAGTCGATGCCATACTTTTTTGCGTACCGCTCAAAGCCTTTAATATTGGTTTTGTCGATTTCCACGCTGGAAACACCCCGATTTTGCCGCAGAAGCATTCGGACGCTCTGCTTGCCACCAGCCATCTTTGCCTGATACTGCTGAATAGCAGTTCTTCCGGCATTCAGAATCGTTCGGGCTGTCAGCTTTGTAGTAGACACTACAATATTGAATGTTTTCTGTTCGACTTCTTCCTGCAATTTCACCACCATCCCTTGCCGCCTGCATCAGCGCAGCCACGAAGAAGCCGCAGAGTGCGCCGAACTCAAAAAATGCGAAACCGATGAAAAAATTCAGCATAACACACCTCAGACGATGCAAATGCAGGGCAGCTTCTGATCGTCTGCCATGAGTGTGACGCTGTGGCTCGCCAGAAACTTCTGGAAACGGTACACGTCATCAATGGTAAGCGAAATGAAGTTCCCGTCCATGTTGGTGCGTACCAGAATGACCGGGCCAGTCAGGTAACGCTTGCCCGCCATCTTCAGAACCTGTGCCGGATTGTAGCAGAGCAGCAGCGAAGTGTCGGGAAGATGGATGCTGGCATCGCTTTCATCGAAGCAGGGCAGAATGTCAGGGGCTTCATCCAGAGTAATAACAGTCAGTTCCATATCCGGCGCAATGGCGGCAAAGTAGACTTCACCGGGCTTCTTGCCACCTGCCAGAATGGTGCAGATGCGCATATCAATGGTGATCTCCTCGGAACGAATCATACGAGTAGCGGTGTTGTTCATAGGCTTTTTCCTCCATGTTTGCAAAAGAAAAAGACCCAAAGTGGGTCTTGCGTTTTATCTGATCGTCAGCGTTCAGCTTCATGCTTGCGCTTTTTCATGCGCTGGTCGAGCATCTTGAGAATTGAATTTTCGATTTGTTCTGACGAATAGTTGCTCGGAAAATATTTTTTGATAGAATCGCTCCTGAATACAACTTTTTCGGTTTTACTTTCTTCCAAAAGCCCAATGATTTTTTCTTCCATCTCTCTCGGAGTAGAGCTTTCGGGAAAATATTTCCGCAGGGTATCGTTTTTGATAACAACTTTGTCCAATTCGTCCTTTTTCGGTTCACCCATCACGGCAAAGGCAACGTCATACGAGAAATGACCTTCCTGCGCCAGCTTTTTGAGCCGTTGCGCCTGTGAAAGCGATGGGGCGTTTTGCGTGTCAGCCATAGCTTCAAGAAAATCTCGCTGCTGGCTTTCATCAAGATAAGAGAGTTCCACCGCAGGGTTAAATGAGATTTTCTTTTCGTCTACCATGTCCAGCAGTTCCGGGATAAGATTGGTTAAGCGGATAAAACGGTGTACTTGGTTGCGGCTATCACCAGCTTCTTGTCCAACAATATCAAGTGCTTGCAACTTCATCCCAACTTGGGATGAAGTTAAATCTGACCTAGCACCTTGCCTTTTCAGTGCATCCAGTTTCATCTTATAGGCAAATGCCCGCTCACTCGGCAAAATCTGTTCGCGCTGAAGATTGGAATCAACCATGAGCAGAACGGCGGCATCGTCCGACATATCACGGACGATAACCGGCAGGGTTTTCAGTCTAGCAAGCTGTGCAGCGTGTTGGCGGCGATGGCCGGAAATGATTTCGTAGCCACCATCCGGGCGCGGACGAGCAATCAGCGGATTTGTAACACCCAACTGCTTTATGCTTTCTACTGTGCGCTGCATAGCTTCATCATCAAGCACCTTAAAGGGATGGTCTTTGAACGGATACAACTCATCAATGGGAATTTGCTGTACCTGTTCGCGCTGTTCTTCCTGCCGCGTTTCTTCGGTGGAAAAAATATCATCGTAGCTGTTCAAACTGACGTTTAAGCCGTTTTTCGGCATCGGCCAACACCCCCTTTGCGATGGAATGATAGGCTTCTGCCACTTTGCCTTTCGGGTCATACTGGAAAATGCTTTTTCCGGTCGTGCTGGTTTCGGCAGCGCGGACAGAACGGGGAATTGTCTGGTCGAACACTTTCAAATGCTTTCCGTAGGCTTGCCGAATCAGATTGCTGATTTGCTGCCCATAGATGGTGCGGCTGTCCGTCATGGTGAGCAGGATGCCCTCAATTTTCAGTTTCGGGTTTATCTGCCGCCTTACTTTCTGCACGGTTTGAAGCAACTGCTCCAGCCCTTTTGCCGAAAGATATTGTGCTTGCACCGGAATCAGTGCGGAATCTGCCGCTGCCAGCGCATTGACCGTCAGCATACCGAGAGAGGGAGTGCAGTCAATCAGAATATAGTCGTACTCGCGTTTTGCGCTTTCCAACACCTGTTTCATCACTTTCTCCCGGCTCATGGTATTCACCAGAGCCACTTCCAGTCCGGCCAGTTCGATGTTGGCCGGGATAAGGTCAACGCCCTCCGCATGGTGCAGAATCCCTTCGCCGGGTGGAATACACTGGTCGTTCATGGCTTTCTGCATAAGAGTGGAGAGTGTAGTGGGCAGTGCATCCGGGTCTTGCCAGCCCATACTGACAGTAAGCGAACCCTGTGGGTCAGCGTCCACAAGCAGAACTTTCTTGCCCTCCATTGCAAGCCCTACGCCCAAATTTTCACAGGTGGTGGTTTTGCCCGTGCCGCCTTTCTGGTTGATAACGGCTATCGTTGTTGCCTTTTTGGAAATTTTCATCACCTCCGAGCTGCTAAATCATGGTTGACTTTGTTTTGATAATAGAGCTGTATTGTGGTTGGAGCATTGAATAGTGCGGCCAGAAGGTACTGCTTCATATTCCGTATCGGGGAAGTGTTCGCTGCCAGACAGTCCAGTACGAAGCGGATGTGGTCTGCATTCAACTTTTTTAGCCGACTAAGCACAACTTCGGCGGGCTTATCATCGCCAGCGATTCTTATGAGTTTACGCTTGCTGTCACAGGTGTCCACCAGCAAATCTACGATCTGATAGATGGTATCTTCATCATCCGGGTAAAGCCGGAGAAGAAGTTCTATCTCCAAAGAACGTGAAAAATATTCTTCGAGCAGTTTACGATTCTTCATTTTCTCCAATTCATCGGAAAGGATAGGATTCGTATTATTCCGCTCTGTCTTACTCTTTTTATTCTTATTACATCGTGATTTGGGCGAGTCTTGACAAGCGTTTTTAGGACTTCCAGATTCGTGATTTTCACGATTCTGGACACGCTCATTTGAAAGGTCTGACGAAAAGTTTTTCACATACACCAAACTCGGTTTGCCCAGTCCACGGCGTTTTCGTTCAATTAAACCAAAATTTTCAAGTTCCCGGAGTAGCTTGGTCGCTTTGTTGTCTGCGCAACACAAAGCCCTCTTGACATCCTCGATCGTGAAAATGATGAACACCCGGCCTTGCTTGTCGAACCATTCATTTTTAACAGAAAGGCTCATGCGGTCAAGCAGGATGCCGTAGAGTGTTTTGGCATCGGTTGACAGATTTTGAAACCGCTGCTCCTGAAACAGTGCTTTGGGGATGCGATAGAACGAAAAAAGTTTTCCGGCCTGTCCATAGAAGTAGTCGAGCGTCATACAGTTCTGTCAAGGATGAAAAAATGACGATGTTTCATTGACATGGTTGACAAATCCTCCTTATGAATAATTCGTGCAAACAAAAAAGCGCAATCTCGATTTTTGAAAATCGGAATTGCGCCATGTAACTTAGTAGGGGAGAATGGTCATTTGTCAGGGTCGGTTGACCACAATTTGACCACAAAAGAAACGAAACATCTTGACATCTAACGAAACAGAATGATAAAATAATTTTGAAATTTGATGATACTGCGTACAAGTGGTATCGGAGTGTCCATTGCGTTTTTGAGAGAAGCACAATGGGGTTCAAGAGGCCGTGAGTTCGATTCTCGCCACTCGGACCAAACAAAAATAATCCGAACTTGTTTCCGATAGGAGATGGGTTCGGATTATTTGTTTTCTTCGGAAAATTAGCGTTTGCGAAGCAATGAAAGCCCCAGTGGGGCTTTTAAGCGGCGGAACGGTCTGCGTTAGCAGATGGAGGGGCTTTGCCCCGACAAGTTCCATGCAGGTGTCCGTGGAAGATGAAATCCGAAATCATAGATTGACCGCCACAAACCAAACAATGATTTCAGGAGGACGAGATTATGAAGGATGATGCAAGAGCCTGCAAATTCAACATGGACACTGGGTGTGTAGAACTGTTGCTCCGGGATTGGAGAAAAATTCCCATCAATTGCACCGGAGTCGAGGATGCGTTGGATGTGACCATAGCGCAGAGGGCAGAATTGGATTACCTCATCTATAATGATCCGCTTGGCTATGCCGATTTGATTCTGAATGGCGACCCGGAAGGGTATTTGAAGAATGCGGCCGGGAGCCATGGGTTAGAAATCTAAATGAATGCTGGATATTACTGTTTTTTAACTGGTGATGTCCAGCATTTGTTATTTGGTGTTGCCCGATCAATTTTAATGAAATCTTTATACTTCTACAATTTTCTTTACGGCTCTTTTATCTATTCCATGCTAATCTTTATGCACACGGATAGGTAAAGGAGCTTTTATGATTCAATATCCTCGTTACAGGCAGCACCGTTTTTCTTCTTTTCAGGTCATTATTGCAGGTTTTGCGGCAGTTGGTCTGGTGGGCGCATTGCTTCTGATGCTTCCGATTGCTACACAACAGCGGTGCGTCACACCGTTCCATGAGGCACTGTTTACCTCCACTTCTGCCCTTTGCGTGACCGGACTTGTGGTACAGGATACCGGCAGCTACTGGTCGGTTTTTGGGCAGAGCGTGATCCTTCTTCTGATCCAGATCGGAGGACTGGGCGTCATTACAGTAGGTGCTGCCTTTGCGCTGCTTTCCGGGCGAAAGATCTCCCTCAAGCAGCGCAGCACGATGCAGGAAGCTACGGCTGCCCCGCAGATGGGCGGCATCGTGCGGCTGACAGGCTTTATTCTGCGGATCACCGCTCTGTTTGAACTGGCCGGTGCTGCACTGCTGCTGCCGACATTTTGCGCCGATTATGGTTTGCGCGGGATCTGGTATGCACTGTTTCATTCCATTTCGGCGTTCTGCAATGCCGGCTTTGACCTGCTGGGAACAGAGGGGGCAAAATTTGTTTCGCTGACACGGTATGCAGGTGACCCATTGCTTACCACAGTGATCGCGGCCCTGATCGTCTTTGGCGGCCTTGGCTTTCTGACATGGGAGGACATTTGTACATATCGCCTTGATTTTCACCGTTATCGGATGCAGAGCAAGGTGATCCTTGTCACAACGGCATTTCTTCTGGTACTGCCGGCGCTGTACTTTTATTGTTTCGAGTTTACGGCAGGCTCTGCCCGGCAGCGCATCTTATTGTCGATGTTCCAATCCGTCACACCCCGTACTGCCGGCTTTAACACCGCCGATCTTGCTGCGATGGGCAGCACTTCACAGGCATTGATGGTGGTTCTGATGCTGTTGGGCGGTTCGCCCGGCTCCACGGCAGGCGGCATGAAAACCACAACATTTGCCGTTCTGCTGGCCAATATGTGGGCAACCTTCCGCCGCAGAGAAGATGCCGAATTTTTCGGGCGACGCATAGATGGCTCTGCGGTCAAGAATGCTGCCACGATCGCAGGGATGTATTTGACGCTGTTCTTCCTCGGAGCCTTTGTCATTGCTACGGCAGAGCAGCTGCCGATGTCGGTCTGTTTGTATGAGACTGCTTCGGCTGTGGCAACGGTAGGTCTGACATTGGGCATCACGCCGCAATTGGGCATCCTTTCGCAGGGGGTGCTGATCGCACTGATGTTTTTGGGACGTGTTGGCGGATTGACGTTGATCTATGCGGCATTTGGCAGCAGCCCTGCCCACTCTCGTCTGCCGCAGGAGAAAATCGCAATCGGATAAAGGAGACAAGTATGAAATCGATTCTTTTGATTGGGCTTGGCCGTTTTGGCCGCCATATTGCGCAGGAACTGAATGAGCTGGGTCATCAGGTCATGGCGATCGACAGCAACGAAGACCGTGTGAACGCCGTGCTTTCCTATGTGACGAATGCACAGATCGGTGACAGCACCAGCGAATACTTTCTGCGCTCCCTTGGCGTTGGCAATTTTGATGTGTGTATCGTAACCATCGGCGGCAATTTTCAGAGTTCGTTGGAAACAACATCACTGCTCAAGGAGCTGGGCGCAAAGCTTGTGGTCTCGCGTGCAGAGCGGGATGTACAAGCCAAGTTCCTG
Source organism: Faecalibacterium sp. Marseille-Q3530 (assembly GCF_017377625.1). NCBI lineage: Bacteria > Bacillati > Bacillota > Clostridia > Eubacteriales > Oscillospiraceae > Faecalibacterium > Faecalibacterium sp. Marseille-Q3530. The sequence continues at coordinate 20,486 of NZ_JAFREH010000009.1, forward strand.
CTGCGTAACGGTGCGGATGAAGTGGTCTATCCGGAAAAGCAGCTGGCAAAGTGGGCAGCGATCCGATATAGCTCCGAACACATTCTGGATTATATCGAGCTGCAGGACGACCACGCCATCATGGAAGTGACCATTCCGCCGGAATGGATGGATCGTACGATCGGTGAGATCAATATCCGAAAAAAGTATAACATCAATATTCTTGCGCTGAAAAAAGACGGAAAGCTCGATATGAACATCACGCCGGATACGCAGCTGTGCCGGGATGAAAGTATGCTGGTTTTGGGAAAATACGCATCGATCCAGAAGTGTTTCCGGCTCTAAAAAGATAGGACGGATCATATGGATGTCGTTTTGTTGTTGATGGTTCTTGGAGTCATGTTGAGTGGTTTCCGGGCAGCAGATGCGCTGGATCACATGCGGAAGGAGATCATTCGACAAGAAGGAAAAAGACGTGACTGGTGGTCGTAACCATCAAATTGTGCTATACTGTGGGCAAGGCAGGTGATCTTTATGAATCAGAACGACCCACCCACTGAACATATTCTGGCGTGTCTGTCGTCCTCTCCCTCCAATGCAAAGATCGTGCGGACGGCAGCAACGATGGCAAAGGCGTTTGGAGGGACCTTTACAGCTCTGTATGTCCGGACTCCGGATTCGGATCAGATGGGAAAAGAAGACTGTCGGCGCTTGCAGCAGCACATTCGTATGGCAGAGCAGGCAGGTGCCGACATTTCTACGATCTACGGGGATGACATTCCGCAGCAGATCGCAGAGTTTGCTCGCATCTCCGGCATTACAAAAATCGTACTGGGGCGCTCCAGCGTACATCGCCGCCATTTCTGGAGTGGACCGTCACTGACTGAAAAATTGACGCTGACTGCGCCTAATTTGGATATTTATATCATCCCGGATGCTTCTGCAGAGAACGGCTACGGTTCAGGACGGAAGCTGTTCACCCGTCCGCTTCTACCCTCTGTCTGTGATCTGCTGATCACCGCAGGCATCCTGAGCTGCATCACGCTCATCGGCTTCTTTTTCTTACAACTGGACTTTGCACGCTATAATATTATTATGCTCTATATGCTGGGGGTGCTGTTCACCGCATTGTGTACCAGCGGTTACACCTGCGGTGTGCTGGGCTCCATTGCCAGTGTTGCGCTATACAATTTTTTCTTGACGGAACCGCGCCTGACATTCCATGCGTATGATCCCGGTTATCAGGTCACATTTGCCCTGATGCTGACCTCTGCAATCATTACCTGCACCCTGACAACACGGCTGAAGGATCATGCAAAAATGTCTGCGCAGGCAGCGTTCCGTACAAAAATACTGTTTGATACAAATCAGCTTTTACAGAGAGCAAAAAGCGAGGAAGAAATCCTCTCTCAGACAGCGTCCCAGTTGATGAAGCTGCTGAACCGGAGCCTGATCGTTTACCCGGAACAAAACGGAGATCTTGGGTCAGAACAGGTTTTTGAGATTGATGGGGAAGTGCCATGTAACATCTTTTCTGCACCGGAAGAACGGGATGCAGCAAACTGGACGTTTGCCAACAAAAAGCGTTCCGGTGCAGGCACGGATAGCTACCCGGATGCAAAGGGGCTTTATCTTGCGCTTCGGACCGGAGGCGGCGTGTTTGGAGTGATCGGAATCGATCTGTCCGAAAAACCGCTGGATGCCTTTGAAAACAGTGTGCTGCTTTCCATTCTGGGCGAAGGTGCGCTGGCCATCGAAAACCGCAGAAACGCGCTGGAAAAAGAGCAAGCTGCATTGCAGGCAAGGAATGAAGAACTGCGGGCAAACCTGCTGCGCACGATCTCCCATGACCTGCGCACCCCGCTGACCTCCATTTCCGGCAATGCCAGCAATCTGCTTTCCAACGGAGAAACGCTGGATACAGAGACCCGGAACAAGATCTGCACCGATATTTTTGACGATGCGCAATGGCTGATCGGTCTGGTGGAAAATCTGCTTTCCATCACCCGCATTGAAGATGGGCGGATGAATCTGCAGATCTCGCCGCAGCTGATGGACGAAATGATCGAAGAAGCACTGCATCATGTCAACCGGAAAAGCTGCGAACACACCATCACAACACAGTATGGGGACGAGATCCTCTTGGTCAATGTGGATGCACGGCTGATCATGCAGGTCGTTGTCAATCTGGTGGATAACGCCATCAAATACACCCCCGTGGGCTCGGTCATTCAGATTTCGGCTTACCGGAAAGACCATCAGGTCGTAGTGGACGTTGCAGATAACGGTCCCGGCATTCCGGATCGCGCAAAAGCACAGGTGTTCGAGATGTTTTATACCGGGCAGAGCCGCATCGCAGACAGCCACCGCAGCCTTGGACTGGGCTTGCCCCTCTGCCGTGCAATCTTGACGGCTCACGGCGGAACATTGACCCTGCGTGACAACATTCCCAATGGCAGTGTCTTTTCCTTTGCATTGCCGCAAAGCGAGGTGAACATTCATGAATAAGCCGTCCATTCTGGTCGTAGAGGACGATGTTCCTGTACGGTGTCTGATCACAACGACCCTGAAAACCCACGGCTATAAATATCTGACTGCTTCCAATGGGGAAACGGCGATCATGATGACTACCAGCCACAATCCGGACATCATGCTGCTGGATCTTGGGCTGCCCGACATAGACGGCATCGAGGTCATCCGCAGCGTCCGCACATGGTCGAACCTGCCCATCATCGTCCTGAGTGCCCGGAGCGAAGATTCTGATAAGATCGAGGCACTGGACAATGGCGCAGACGATTATCTGACAAAGCCGTTTTCCGTGGATGAGCTGCTGGCAAGACTGCGTGTAACGCAGCGCCGATTGAATCTGCTGGCTTCTGACGGCATAAATAGTCCGGTTTTTGTCAATGGTCCTTTGAAGATCGACTTCTCGGCAGGCTGCGTCTGGTTGAGCGAGAATGAATTGCATTTGACCCCCATCGAGTACAAGCTGCTGTGTGTGCTGGCGCATAATGTGGGCAAAGTGCTGACGCATACCTCCCTCACGCAGAAAGTATGGGGCAGTACGCAGGAAAATGACATTGCTTCCTTGCGAGTTTACATGGCATCCCTGCGTAAAAAGCTGGAACGATGCCCGGACGCGCCGCATCTGATCCAGACCCATGTTGGTGTCGGATACCGGATGCTGCGCGCTGAAAACGATGAAGCATAGTAAAAAAACAGGGTGCGCCCTGCGGACGCACCCTGCCAAAAGCCACAGACAACAGCGATGTGTACAACAGGGCGTTCCCCGATGCTGGGTGTTCGTAAAACAGTTTTTGAGAACCAACACGGCAACTGCCGGTCAGGATTGGTTACGAGTACCCGGCTAGACCGAGGAAGCATCTAAATCGGAAGTTGTGAACTTAGAATTAGAGGTGTTGAAAATGAAAATAATAATTATATTTATTGATTTACTGATGGCAACTGTTCTCTTTTTTGTTGGAAGATTTTTTATCAAATCAAGGAATACAGAAAGAAGTGTGCTGTTTTTATCAGGAGATTATACTGGATTAAACACAGAGAAAATATGCAGAGTTACTGGAAAACGGATTAAGACATGGGCAATGCTCTTTTGTCTTGGCGGTATAATTGATTTTATCAAGCCGGGCGCAGGAATAATAATAGTTTCCGTTTTTTTTATTATCTTACTTGTATTTCATTTGGTTGATATGACTATAAATCGAGACAAGTACCGGGTATAAATTCGCGTTTGTGGAGCGAAGCAGAACAATGAAAGCCCCAGTGGGGTTTTTAAGCGACAGAACGGTCTTGCGTTAGCAAGATGGAGGGGCCTCTGCCCCGACAAGTGACCGCTGGCCTTCCTCGCTGTTCCAGCAGGCAAGGATGGCTGGGTAGAATGCCCGTGCCAGACGGTCGATGACTTCATCGGGATAAGGGGAAGTGTTTGTGGACTTTTTCTGTTCCTGCCCCTGTTTGTGCAGAGGCGTTTTCCGGCTCGTCCACAGAAAGTGTGAGGTCACGGCACGGTAATTTGCTGCAGCGCATCATGTCCTCGACGCTCCCAGCGTCCTCAAAGGACGATTTGATGGGTGTGTAGGGATAAGCTGTAAAAAGAAGCATGGACGCCCCCGAAAAGGAGAGCGTCCATGCTTCTTGCTGTATCTGAATGGAGGAGATTGCGAAATCAGTGATTGTCCGGACAGACGATTTCCAGCATCTGATCGAAAACCTCTTCCATCTGCCGCACCAGTGTGAACTGGGTGCGGGCGCGGTCGAGGTTGTGATCCGGGCGAGCAATATGGAAATAATGGTCGCCCTCCAGATAGTCAGTCAGAAAACGGATGCCGCATTCCAGCGTCATGAGCCTTGCACCCCATGCAAGGCTCTTTTTTTCTGCCATGCTCATGGATGCCCCGGCAGTGGAGAGATACCCTTTGGCGAACACTTCGTACAGATGCAGGTCAAAATGGACTTTGCTCTGGTCAGGTTCGTCCTCAGCGCAGTCGTTGGCACCGGTGCGGATGGAATCGCCGAAGTCGTAGGCCGAAAGTCCCGGCATCACGGTGTCGAGGTCAATGACACAGATGCCTTTTCCGGTAGCGGCATCGATGAGGACATTGTTGATCTTGGTGTCATTGTGGGTGACGCGCAGAGGAATTTCGCCAGCTGCCAGCTGATCCAGCAGAACATGGCAGTCCTGCTCCCGCGCATGGATAAATTCGATTTCCGACGTGATATTTTTTGCCCGGCCCAGTGCATCGGCGGCGAGGGCTTTTTCAAAATTGGCATAGCGGTTGGGCGTGTCGTGGAAGCGGGCGATGGTTTCGTGGAGGGTGGAGGCCGGGTAATCCTCCAGCTGATTCTGGAATTTGCCCAGTGTCTCGGCCACGGTGCGGAAGTCGGTTTCGCTGCCGACCTGCTGCAAACAGATGGTATCTTCTACAAAGTCGTAGGCACGCCATGCGCCGCCGTCTGCATCCAGATAGCAAGTCGACCCCGACAAAGTTGGGATGACATTCAGCGTTTCCCGTGCTGGGTCGCCGCCCTCGGCAAGAATTTTCGCCCGCAGATGCCGGGTCACGCCGCAGACATTCTCCATCAGGCCCACCGGGTTAGTAAAGGTATCTGTGTTGATGCGCTGCAAAATAAAGCGTTTGGAATGATCTTCCCGCCAGACCACAAAGGTGTCGTTGATATGCCCCTCACCATAGTGGCTGGCATCGCAGACCACGGGCCCGCCAAAATCAAAAGCATTTGCAGCAGACTGGAGCAGAGAAAGGGTAACGGATTTCATCATAAATTCCTCATTTTCATTATACTTCATGCCGTTTTGATGGGGCAGGACGTTGTCCCTGCCGCACCTGACGGCGGTATTCATTGGGGGTCAAGCCTTCCGCCTTGCGGAAGCATTGGGAAAAATAGCTGGGAGAGGAAAAGCCCATCAACTCGCTGATCTGCGCCAGACTGTAACCGGTGTTGCCCAGCATATATTTGCTTTCCTCAATGCGGCGGCGGTTCAGATAGGTGATCGGAGAGATGCCATACTCTTTTTGGAAGGTATGGGCCAGATAGTATTTGTTGATGTGGGCGATTTCAGCAAGGATATCCAGCGAGATATCTTCGCGGTAGTTGCTGTCCAGATACCGCTTGATCTCCACACACTCCCGGCTGTCGGAGCGGGGCGTTTCTTCCACCTGCAAAGAAAGCGTGGTACACCGCACCAGCCAGATGAGCAACACTTCCAGCAGATCCTGACAGACCGTTTCGCAGCCGTCCAGACTGCGGTCAGCTTCGGCCAGCAACATGTGCAGCAGCGTCACCATCCGCTCCCGATTTTCCCGGCAGTTGAAGATGGCGTAGGAAGAATCTGATTTTCCAAATAAGATCTCGATGCCAGCAACGCCCAATACAATGTATTCCAGCGGTGAAGCATTCAGGCTCAACTCGGTATGCTCTACCTGCGGATTGACGATAATCATATCATCCGGTTTGACCGGATAAAGCTGACCGCTTAAATAAAACTGACCTTCTCCGCTCAGACAGTAGAACAGCTCTGTGCAGGAATGGGTGTGGGCAGTGCTGTTCCAATCGCCGCCAAATTTGCTTTTGCTGATGTACAGCAGCCGGAAGGATTCCCGTGGAGCGGGAGCATGGCGGATATCAAATCGCTCGGTACTCATAAATGGCTCCTTTTGAGGCGAAGAACAAAAAACATAAAAATAAAAGCAAAATACTAAAAATATGAGTCTAAAAACGATGCGTTGCTTCGCACGTTTTTTCTTATTATAGAGGCAATGAAGAAAAAATGCAAGCCCTGATTTTTGGATAGGATCAATACTTTTGCCTTTGATAGCGTGAAAAATATGTCAAATTGGTTACAGATGGGGAAATGTTCCAAAACAATCCGACCAATTTTAGTGCTTTTGCTGAAAGAATTTCAAAAAAGCAATATTTCTAAAAAATGAAACAACAAAGACCTTGTTGCGAACCGTAAAAACCTCTATATTGGAACCAGAAAAAACCACAGCCCTCTCGGACGAAGCCTGTTTGCCCCGGCTGTGTTTTGAACGGAATTTTATGATGGAGGATACACTATGAAACGCATTTCTCGTCGCAATTTTCTGAAAGCGGCTGGCGTGGGTGCCGCTGCACTGAGCCTGGCTGCCTGTGGTGGTGCTGCCAGCTCCACCGCGTCCAGCACGGCATCTTCTGCCGCTACTTCTTCCGCAGTGGCTGCGGACGTCACCATCAAGGTTGCTGCCATCGAGACCGGCTACGGCGCTGAGATGTGGAAAAAGGTCACCGAGGCCTTTACCGCCCAGACCGGCATCAAGGTGGACCTGACCACCGACAAAAAGTTGGAGGACGTCATCGGCCCCTCCATGCAGGGCGGTGACTACCCCGACGTGGTCCATCTGGCCACCGGCCGTGAAGCTGCCCTGACCGAGCAGTTCATCAAGGGCAACCTGATCGCCGACATCACCGATGTGCTGAGCATGACCGTGCCCGGCGAGAGCAAGAAGGTGAGCGAGAAGATCGCCGGCGGCTTTACCGACACCTCCCTGACCAACCCCTACGGCGACGGTAAAACCTATCTGGCTCCCATGTTCTACAGCCCCTGCGGCCTGTTCTACAATGCCGGTTTCCTGAAGGAAAAGGGCTGGGACGTGCCCAAGACCTGGGACGAGATGTGGGCACTGGGCGACAAGGCTGCCGCTGAGGGCACCTACCTGTTCACCTACCCCACCACCGGCTACTTCGACGCATTCTTCTATGCGCTGATGTATGCTGCCGGCGGCCCGGAGTTCTTCAACAAGGCTACCCACTACGAAGAAGGCATCTGGGACACCCCCGAGGCAAAGACCTGCTTTGATATCGTGGCAAAGCTGGCTTCCTACACCAACCCCATCACCCCCGCACAGGCCAACGATCAGGACTTTACCCAGAACCAGCAGCTGGTGCTGGACAACAAGGCCCTGTTTATGCCCAACGGCACCTGGATCGTGGGCGAGATGGCCGAAGCACCCCGTGCAGACGGCTTTGAGTGGGGCATGACCGCTCTGCCCGCTGTCAAGGCCGGCGGCGACAGCTACAGCTACACCTGGTTCGAGCAGGCATGGATCCCGGCGGGTGCTGAGCATCTGGATGCCGCCAAGCAGTTCGTGGCGTACCTGTACAGCGACGAAGCCTGCAAGCTGTTCGCCGAGAGCGGTGCGATCCAGCCTGTGCTTGGCATTGCCGATGATCTGGACGGCGACAACAAGATGTTCTACTCCATCTACGACAACGGCGCAAAGGCAGCTATGGGCAACTTTGCAGCCTTCAGCGCCATCCCCGGCGTGGAAGTCCGCACCGTGTTCTTCGATCCCGTCAACTCTCTGGTGTCCGGCAGCATGACCGAGCAGCAGTGGATCGATGGCATCAAGTCCGCCAGCGACCAGATGCGCGCCAACATCATCGAGTAATTAAGCCCTGCCCAGCGGGGGCGGTTTTTACCGCCTCCGCTTTTTTGGGCTGTACAGTACCATCAAGAAAGGAGCGGTCAATCCCCTATGAGAACGGATAAAAGCCGCAAACGGTTCGTATTCCTCTGTGTGGCACCGGCTACCATCCTGTTTTTCCTCTTTATGATCCTGCCCACCCTCAACGTGTTCCGCATGAGTTTGTATGAGCGAGGTGCCTATTCTCCCAACGAGACCTTTGTGGGGCTGAAGAACTTCCAGCATCTGCTGAAAGATACCCAGTTCATCCGCTCCATGCAGAATATGATCCTGCTCGTGGTGGTGGTCACCATCGTCACCTTTGCGTTTGCACTGGTGTTTGCAGCCATCCTGACCCGCGAAAAGATCAAAGGGCAGAACTTCTTTCGCATCATCTTCTACATCCCCAACATCCTGTCGGTGGTCGTCATCTCCGGCATCTTCTCTGCCATCTATAAGCCGGAAAACGGCATGCTGAACAGCATCATCGGCCTGTTCCGCAACATGAGCGACCCCATCCTGTGGAAGGGCGAAAAACTGGTCATCCCCTCCATCATCATTGCCATGGTGTGGCAGGCCATCGGCTACTACATGGTCATGTACATGGCCTCCATGTCTGCCGTGCCCATCAGCCTGTACGAGAGCGCCAATCTGGACGGTGCCGGGCGGCTGACCCAGTTCTTCCAGATCACCATCCCCCTCATCTGGACGAATATCCGCACCACCCTCACCTTCTTTATCATCTCCACCATCAACATGGCCTTCCTCTTCGTCAAGGCCATGACCAGCGGCGGGCCCAACGGCGCATCGGATGTGGCGCTGAGCTATATGTACAGCCAGAAAGACGCTGGCCTGTATGGTTACAGTATGGCCATCGGCGTGGTAATCTTCCTGTTCTCGTTTGCCCTGTCCGCCTGTGTCAACAAGGTTACCAACCGCGATACGCTGGAATTTTAAGGAGGGAAGAAGATGCAGAATACCACCGAAAAATCTTCCCGCTCTGCGGAAGGTCTGTACAAGTTTTTCATCTATTTTGTGCTGGTTCTGCTGGCCGTTACCATCATCGTGCCGGTGGCATGGGTGTTCATGGCCTCCATCAAGCAGAATGCAGAGTTCTACGGCAACCCCTGGGCACTGCCCGCCGGGTTCTACTGGCAGAACTTCGTCAACGCATGGAACGGCGCAAAAATGGGCGAATATATGCTCAATTCGGTCATCGTCACCGCGCTGGCGCTGGCGCTGCTGCTGGTCGTTGCCCTGCCCGCCGCCTACTGCCTGTCCCGCTTCCACTTCAAGGCGCGCCGACTGCTGAACACCCTGTTCATGGCGGGCCTGTTCATCAACGTGAACTACATCGTGGTGCCCATCTTCCTGATGCTGCGGGACGGCGATGTGTGGCTGAAAGGCCATTTTGGCAGCGGCTTTCTGCTGAACAATCTGGTGGTGCTGGCGGTGGTATACGCCGCCACCGCGCTGCCCTTTACCATCTACCTGCTGTCGGGCTACTTTGCCACCCTGCCCCACGATTTTGAGGAGGCCGCCTATATCGACGGTGCAAGCTACTTTTCCACCATGACCCGCATCATCTTCCCCATGGCAAAGCCCTCTATCATCACCATTATTCTGTTCAACTTCCTGTCTTTCTGGAATGAGTACATCATCTCCATGACCCTTATGAGTTCCACCAGCGCACCCCGTACTCTGCCGGTGGGTCTGCTGAATCTGATGCAGGCCCAGCAGAGTGCTGCGCAGTACGGCACCATGTACGCAGGTCTTGTGCTGGTGATGCTGCCTACTCTGATTTTGTACATCTGTGTGCAGAAGCAGCTGACGCAGGGCATGACGGTGGGCGGCTTGAAAGGATAAGGTGACAAAACATGAAAACATTCTGGAAAACGCATCCTGCCCTGCGCATCGTGCTGATGATCGTGCTGTTTGTGCTGGCCATTGCATTGGTGGTGGCAGGCTGGAAAATGACTGGACAGCTGGCAGGGCTTGGCATCATGCTTGTGGGCGTGGCACTGCTGCTGGCAGTACTGGCCATTTACAACGCAACCTATCAGGATTGAGGATAAGAGAGGAAAACTATGGAAGATAAGTGTAAGACCGGGCGCGTGACCATTCCAACAGACCTGGACGTTGTGCCCGAAACGCTGGAGATCTTAAAAAAGTGGGGTGCTGATGCCATCCGCGACTGCGACGGCACCGACTTCCCGCAGCAGCTCAAGGATGCGGACGCCAAGATCTACTCCACCTACTATACCACCCGCAAGGACAACGCATGGGCAAAGGCAAACCCGGACGAGGTACAGCAGTGTTACATCATGACCGGCTTTTACACCGCCCCCGGCGACACCGTGACCATCCCGCTGATGAAGGGCATCAGCCCGGAGCTGATGCAGGTGAACACCAACGACGACATCACCCGCTGGTGGGAGGTCATGGATCGAACCACCGGTCAGCCCGTGCCGCCGGAGCAGTGGAGCTACGCCGACGGCAGTGTGACCGTACAGGCCGTACCGTTCCATGAGTATACCGTCAGTTTTCTGGCTTACCTCATCTGGGACCCGGTGCATATGTACAACGCTACCACCAACGGCTGGACGAATTTTGAGCACCAGATCACCTTTGACGTGCGTCAGCCCAAGACCCACAAGTATTCCATGGAGCGCCTGCGCAAGTTCATTGCAGAGCACCCCTATGTTAACGTCATCCGCTACACCACCTTCTTCCACCAGTTCACCCTGATCTTCGACGAGCTGAAGCGGGAGAAGTTCGTGGACTGGTATGGATACTCTGCTTCGGTCAGCCCCTACATCCTGAATCAGTTTGAGCAGGAAGTGGGCTACAAGTTCCGCCCGGAGTACATCATCGATCAGGGCTACTATAACAACCAGTACCGGGTGCCCAGCAAGGAATTCCGGGATTTTCAGGCCTTCCAGCGCCGCGAGGTGGCAAAGCTTGCCAAGGAGATGGTGGACATCACCCACGCGTGCGGGTGCGAAGCCATGATGTTCCTCGGCGATCACTGGATCGGCACCGAACCTTTCATGCCGGAGTTCAAGACCATCGGACTGGATGCCGTAGTGGGCAGCGTGGGCAACGGCTCCACCCTGCGCCTGATTTCTGACATTGAGGGCGTGAAGTACACCGAGGGCCGTTTCCTGCCGTACTTTTTCCCCGACACCTTCCACGAGGGCGGCGACCCGGTGCGGGAAGCCAAGGAGAACTGGGTTACAGCCCGCCGCGCTATCCTGCGCAAGCCCATCGACCGCATCGGCTATGGCGGCTATCTGAAACTGGCCTTGCAGTTCCCGGAGTTCGTGGACTACGTGGAGAGCGTCTGCAACGAGTTCCGCGAACTGTACGAGAACATCAAGGGCACCACACCCTACTGTGTCAAGCGAGTGGCCGTGCTGAACTGTTGGGGTAAAATGCGGGCTTGGGGCTGTCACATGGTGCATCACGCCCTCTATTACAAGCAGAACTATAGCTATGCCGGTGTCATTGAGATGCTGTCCGGTGCGCCCTTTGATGTGAAGTTCATCAGCTTTGAGGATATCAAGAACGACCCGCATCTGCTGGATTCGTTGGATGTCATTATCAATGTCGGCGATGCCGACACCGCACACACCGGCGGCATCTGGTGGGAAGACCCGGAGATCTCCTCCGCTATCCGCAAGTTCGTCTGGAACGGCGGCGGCTTTATCGGCGTGGGTGAGCCTTCCGGTCACCCGTATCAGGGCCACATTCTCCAGCTTGCCAGTGTGCTGGGCGTGGAGGAAGAAAACGGCTTCACCCTGAACTACGACAAATACAACTGGGAGGAGCACCCCGACCACTTTATCTTGCAGGACGCCGACCAACCCGTGGACTTTGGCGAGGGCAAAAAGAACATCTACGCCCTTGAGGGCACCGAGGTGCTGGTGCAGCGGAACAAGGAAGTACAGATGGCCGCCCACGACTTCGGCAAGGGGCGCGCCGTGTACATCAGCGGCGTGCCGTACAGCTTTGCCAACAGTCGTACCCTGTACCGCGCTATCCTGTGGAGTGCCCACAGCGAGGAGGAACTGCATACATGGTTCAGCTCCAATTATAATGTAGAAGTTCACGCCTACGTCAAGAACGGCAAGTATTGTGTGGTGAACAACACGTACGAACCGCAGGACACCACCGTTTACACCACCGGCGGCAGCAGCTTTGCTCTGCATCTGGATGCCAACGAGATCAAGTGGTATGAGATCTAAGTTCTCCTTTTCATAAACGAACACAACGGGCAGCTCTGTTATCAGAGCCGCCCGTTGTGTTTGTTGTATCTGCCGATAACTTAACCTGTGTCAATCGAACGCTGCAATGGAGATGGCTGGAAACGCAGAAATTCAGTAATGCGAGCGTAATAGATCTGCAGAAAAAAGAAACTGCCCGTGCGAGTATGCGTAAGATGGTGAAACACCTCCTGAAAAAGTATAAGTATCCGCCGGAAGATTATGATACAGCAATCAGCACGGTCATTAGCCAGTGTGAGATGTGGACAGATAACATGGTAGTATAAATTGTGTGAAATACCGTTGCTTTATGCTTGACAATCGGATTTCTTTCCTGTAAAATGGCTTTAGAAAATACTATTATTGAAAATAAGAAAGGCTGTTTTATGGGAAAGATGATTTTAGATGACCTCCGCAAGCGTCTGGAACGTCTGGACGAAGACGCAGACCTGATGATTGACAATAACGACCGCTATCAGATGGTGATTGTAGGTGGCAGTGCGTTTATTTTGTTGGGCAAGCTGACCCGCGCTACTCATGACATTGATGCCTTGAGTGTTCCGAAAGAACTGTACAGTTTGCTTGGCAAGTACGACATCAACACCGATGTGGAAGCCTACATCGACAATTTCCCGTATAACTTCCAAGACCGGCTTCAGCCGCTACCCTTTGGTGGTACAAAGGTGCAGTTCTACACACCCAGTCTGGAAGATTTGGTGATTGCAAAGCTGTGCTCTTTCCGGGACACCGACAAAGCAGACGTAGAGAGCGAGGCCGTGCGGAACTCTTTGGACTGGGATTTGCTGGAACACCTTGCAACGGATGAAGATGAACTGAAAGCCAGCATCTTGAACGACTGGCGGTATCGGGATTTTTATATCCGTTATCAGGAGTATGTGGAGAGGTGGAGACCATGCGAAAGCTGACATTTGAGGGTTTCTTGAAGCAGTATGTGGCAGAGCTTTCCGGGGTGCAGACGGCTAGTATTCATAAGCTGGCAGATTGTCTGAGCGAGAATCCCCGCCTGAAAGAACCGCTGTTTCTCTATGCTTTGGCCTGTGATAAAGTAGAACTGCTGCTCCGCTACACCGCAAACAGCACGATTGCTGCGGAATATGAGCAACTTTCTAATCTCTATTCGCTGGAGCAAATGCTGGTGCTTCTTGAAAAGCAATCATCAGAACTGCCGGAAGGCTATTTGAAGGTTTGGCGCAGCTATTGCTCGGTGCGGGATACCTCTCTTGCGGACAATGATACGAAAGCGTTGATCCATCGCCGGGTATTGGAACTTCAGCAGAAAAAGAAACTGACGAATTATCGTCTCTACACAGACTTGAAGCTGAATCCCGGCAATGTGAATGCATGGCTCAAACATAACGATTCCAGCAAAATGAGCCTCGACTGTGCGCGCCAGATCTACAAGTATGCAAAAAGCTACCCATCTGTTCGATAAAAAAAGGAAGTGAGTCTATGACCGCCGTAATCTATGCCCGCTATTCATTGGATAACCAGCGCGAAGAATCCATCGAAGGCCAGATTCGAGAATGCACGGCCTATGCGGAAAAGAACGGCATTACGGTCATCAAGCACTACATTGACCGTGCATTCTCTGCAAAAACGGACAATCGCCCGGAGTTCCAGCAGATGATCAAAGACAGCGGCAAGAAGCTGTTTGATGTTGCTCTCGTCTGAAAATTTGACCGCTTTGCCCGAAAACGTTTTGATAGCGCAAATTACAAGATGATCCTGAAAAAGAACGGTGTCCACCTGATTTCCGTTATGGAACCCATTGCCGAGGGCTCGCAGGGCATTCTGGTGGAAACCCTTCTGGAAGGTATGGCAGAATACTATTCCGCAGAGCTGTCCGAAAAGGTGATTCGTGGTTAGAACGAGAATGCTCTGAAAGGGAAGTGTACCGGCGGTACGGGAACAATCGGCTATAAAATCGACGATGATAAGTTCTATCATCTTGACCCGCTGACCGCTCCGCTGGTGCTGGAAGCCTTTCAGCGGTATGACAACGGCGATAAAATGGTGGAGATCGTAAACTTCCTCAACGACAAGGGTGTCCGCAATATGCTGGGCGGCAAAATGACCCACAGTAGCGTGAACACCATGCTCAAGAACCGCCGGTACATTGGCGAACTGTCTTTCCGGGATATCGTTGTGCCGGAAGCGATTCCAGTTATTGTTCCGAAGGACCTGTTTGACCGGGTGCAGAAGCGTCTGGATAAGAACAAGCGTGCCCCTGCCTGTGGCAAGGCAGACGAGGAATATCTGCTGACCACCAAGCTGTTCTGCGGCAAGTGCGGTGCGCTGATGTTCGGCGAAAGCGGAACCAGTGCCACCGGACGCACCTACTATTATTATAAATGCGCCAACGTCAAACGGCGCAAGGGCTGCAACAAAAAGACCGTGCAGAAGGACTGGCTGGAAGATATGGTCGTCCGGGAGACTATGAAGTTGATTCAGGACGATGCGGTGATCGACAAGATCGTTCAGCTCGTCATGGATGTCCAGAATCAGGAAAACACCACGATTCCGCTGCTGGAAAAGCAACTGCGAGAGGTCAACAAAAAGTTGGACAACTTGATGAAGGCAATCGAGGACGGCTTGTACACCCGGACAACGAAAGAGCGTCTGGAAGCGCTGGAAAGCCAGAAAGATGAGCTGACTGTAAAAATCGCAGATGAAAAGTTGAAGAAGCCCAGCTTCAATGAGGATTTCATCCGGTTCTGGCTGATGAAATTTAGAAAGTTCGATATTTCGCAGAAAAAGCAGCGGAAAGCACTGATTGAAATTTTTGTAAATGCCATTTTCCTGTACGATGACCGGATGCTGATTACGTTCAACTACAAGGATGGCACCCAAACCGTCCGTTTTGAGGACACTTTGACCGCTGATTCGGCGGAGGAAAAAAGTTCGGATTTGTCCAGCTCTGATGGACCATAAATCCAACGATTTCACGTTAGAAATCGCTGGATTTTTTTGTTTATAAGCTGGCCTCATTTGGTTTTGACCACAATTTTGACCACAATGCCAACGATTTTATCTGGTCTAATTAGTGCCGTTCCGTCTAATTTTCAGGCCGAAAACGCCTCACTGAACAACTGGATCGCACGCTGCCGAATGGATTCCTGAACATGGAGATAATGCTCAGTCATTTCGGTATCGGCATGGCCTACGATGCTCTGGATGGTCTGAATATCCACGCCCAACGCCTGCATCTGCGACACATAGGTGTGGCGGCAGCTGTGCGGCGTGAGCAAGCGGACATCGCCCGCTTCTTCCAGAGATTTGCGGAACACATCCCGGAAATGGGTGGGATTGCAGGGCAAGCCGGTCTTGGGGCTTTCCCAGATGAACTGATCGGTGGTATCCCGCAGCTTGATGGCGCACGGGCGGACATTCAGCGGCACCGGAATATCCCGGATACTGTCTTTGGATTTCGGACTGCCAATGCTGACGGTACCTTTTACGACCTTTACTGCCTGCCGGATGTGAATGACAGAGCCATCTTCTTCAATCATACGTAATTCCCAGCGACCATCGCTGCGGTGGCGAAGCGTACCCTCGCCGTGAGAACGTTTGCTTGGCATATTGCCTCCTTCCTGATGTCAAGTCGTTTCGGGAATAGTATAGAAAAAGAAACCTCTTGAATCAAGGATGTCAAATCAGCCATTTACGCTGTCCGTGATCCACTGAAGAAAACGGTCTTTGGGTACGACCATCCGCTTACCGATGTGGAGCGTGGGAAAGCCGTCCGAACGGAGCAGGATGTAAGCGTTGGCGCGGGAGATGCCCAGCGCAGCAGCGACATGATCGGCTGTCAGGGTGATGGGAAGCTGCTCATACGAAGTGAACTGAGAGCGCATAGAATACCTCTTTTCTCTATATGTTGTGTTGAATGAATACAGGAACACTATATATTGCACTTTGATATGTAACAAGGGGCATCTGCGGTTTGCGGATGCCCCTTGTGTATATGGGAGGAATGCCTGTGAATGTCAGAATTTCATCGGCAGCGCGTCTTTTCTGCACTTGCCGTTGTAGGCGGTGTAAATGGGAAAAACATATTTCTTCCATCCGCGCAGCTTTGCGGGGTCGTCCTGCCCGATGCGGTAAATATCGACCGGGTGGATGTTGCGCAGTGCACGGAGCAGCCGTTCTTCACTGAACTCGCCGTGGTACAGCTCCACAAAGTGCATCATGCCTTTCAGAACAGATGCCCGGAACGAATCGGGCTTGCCCTCCCATGCTGCCACGATCAGCCGCATCGTTTCACAGTAGAGCGGTTCGCCCATCTGCTTGTAGAGTCGGAAAGCCGTACCAACGCAGCCGATGCGGTAATCGGTCAGCTGCTGGCTGTCATAATTGAGACTCAACCCCACCCGGTTGGTGGCTGCGAGGAAAGCCTTGGAAATAGCATCGCCGCCTACGACCTTGGCGCGGAGCTTGATGCCAGCAGTCAGCGGAGCGGAAAAGCCGTTCTGTTCGGCAAAGAGCAGGGCTTCCTGCTCCACGGTCATGCCCGTGTACACCTTGCAGAGAATCGGCAGATCCTTGCCGCCGTTGCGGAGGATGCGCCCCTCGATGGTGTGCTGCCCATCCGTTACGATGAACTGACCGTTGCGGAAACTGACCTTCGGCTCATTTGCCACATATTCGTTGAAGTGGGCGGCAATCAGTTCCACACGCTTGCGCTCCACACCGCGCTGATACAGTTCGCGGGGGTAGACCAGCTTGCTGCTGTGGATGACCATGAGCTGGTACGGCGGGTTGACATGGATGAAGGGATTGGTGTTGTCTTTCAGGCGCATCGCATTTCCTCCTTGATTCTCCAGATGTACGTTTCGGCTTCTTTCAGGATTTCAGCAACCTGCTGCTTACGCTTCGGGATGGTGAGCAGACTTGGGTTGAATGTGAAGCTGTATTCCAGCCGCTGGATCATTGCGTGTACCGCAGCTTCCAGTTCGGTGTACAGCATCATAACAGTCCATATTCAGAGTGCGTTGCACCCGATTCTTATGAAACCAATGCTTACTTGGCTCGAATGGAAAGGTTGACCCATAACATTTCCCGGCAACGCCAGCATTTTATATGGATGAATCCAGTGCAGTCGGCGGTCATTCGATAGAGCTTTATATTGCACTTGGGGCAAAACTGCCAGTGTTCTGTAATTGCTTCCTTCTTATGATCGAGCATGACTTTCCCTCCCAAATATAAAGTTTGCTGCTGTATCATAGGAGAAACGGTGGACTGCGGCACTTTGGCTCCAAAAGCGCAAAAACGCCAGCCTCCCATGGCGGGAAGCTGGCGCAATATAACACATCGGCACGATAGGACAAAATCACTGGAATGATGATGTTATACCGTTCTTTCCGCAAGAACGATACAATACTATTGAGGTGATGATGATGCCGAATGCGGATGCGATTGCTTTAGGAAAGCAGATATCAAAAACAATTACCTCCGCATGATCTATTGAAGCTCATCGTCAAAGCTGCTGTCTTACTCTTTCACAATGCGGCTCCCGCCAAACACATGCGACATTTCCATGTGCGCCAGTGCTTCGTCAATCAGAGCCACTTCTGCGGCAGACAGCACAATATCCGCTGCACCGGCGTTTTCCTGTAAACGGTTAAGTTTCCGGGTGCCGGGGATTGGTACGATATAAGGCTTTTTGCACAGCATCCACGCCAGTGAGATCTGGGCAGGTGTTGCATTTTTCTCGGCGGCAAGACGGTGTAACAGTTCCAGCAGGGCGCGGTTCTGGTCAATGCTGTCTGGCTGGAACTGCGGCATGACGCTGCGGTAGTCCGTGCCTGCTTCAAACTTGGAAGTCTTATCGTATTTGCCAGAGAGAAAACCGTTTGCAAGCGGCGAGAATGCCACATAACCAATGTGCAGTTCTTCCAGAACCGGGAACAGGCGTTCGTACCAGCGGGCCATCATGGAGTAACGGTTCTGGATGGCCGTTACCGGGCAGACTGCGTGTGCTCGGCGGATGGTCTCCTCGGTGGCTTCCGAAAGGCCCCAGTGAGTGATCTTGCCCTCCCGAATCAGGTCAGCCATTACACCGGCCACTTCCTCAATGGGTACCTTGGGGTCAAGCCGATGCTGATAATACAGGTCAATATGGTCGGTGCCCAGCCGCTTGAGGGAGGCATCTACCGATGCACGGATAACTTCCGGGCGGGAATCCGGCACCAGCGGCTTGTTGACTGCCGTACTGGTCATGTCAAAATGGATGCCGAACTTGGTCGCCAGAACGATTTTATCTCGGTAGGGTTTCAGGGCAGCACCCACCAGTTCTTCGTTGTCGTGGGGATTATCCGGTGTGCCGTAGACTTCGGCGGTGTCAAAGAACGTATAGCCCATGTCCACGGCCTGCGCCAGCAGTTCGGCCATTTCCTTCTTGTTGGCAGGTGCGCCGTAGGCATGGCTCATGCCCATACAGCCCAGACCCACAGCCGAAACGGTCAGGTCACTGCTCAAAGTACGATATTCCATGTTAAGATTCCTCCTTATTTGCAAAAACACTTTCCAGCCATGCGGCGTAATCGTTCACCCAGCCGCCATCCGAGCCAAAGCCGTGGGGCCAGCCATTCAGCACGATGCGTCCGGTGGAAATGCCCATATTCCGAATCACATCATACTGCTGCTGGAATTGGCGGTAGAAGGGGTCCTCCGTGCCGTAAACGTAGAATGTTGGCGGCAGATCACCCTCGGCCAGCCAGTCCGGGTCCATGTTGCCCACGCTGAGCCGCCCATAGAACGAATAGATCATGCCCGCCGCCGAAGCGTGAGCCGGAACAGCATCCAGCGCATCGGGTACATAGCTTTCATCCAGAGCAGTGCTGTCCATTTTTTCGTCATAACAGTTTCCTCACGGTTTCAGGTGTTTTCTTCCCAGAACGCTACGGCATGATCGAGCCAGCCTTCGGCAGAGGTGCCGGTGCCCAAGCCAAAACCGTGGGCAAGGCCCGGAAAGACTTCAATCTCGGCAGGGGTGCCCTGAGAGCGGATGGTTTCAATGCGCCAGCGCATCACGCGTTCGTCTGCGATGTAGTCCCGGTCACCCACACAGGCATAAGTGGGCGGCTCGTTGCCGTAGACTTCCCCCAGCCCGGTGTACTGCATGATGACGGCTCCCGGCTGCGGATACGCCTGTTCACCGAAGGATGCCGTGCCGTAGCTGCCCAGCCACGCCGCCATCCGTGCCCCGGCAGAACCGCCCCAGAGGGAGTAGCCGCTGGTGTCTACTTCCAGTTCCTCCGCATGGGTAAAGACAAAGGCAATGGCCCGTGCCAGATCTTCGCAGGCGGTCTGTGCGCCGGGGCGGTAGATGAGTGCAAAAGCGTTGTACTCCTTGCGGGAAAGTTCCAGTGCATGAGGAAAGCTGTCCTGCATGGCCCCACATACGCAAACGCACCACCTGCGTTGCAAATGGAAAATTTTGCGCCGGGATTACCCTTGAAGTAGAATAAGCCGGTGTCAGCTTTGTCCGGGTCAGCGGCTTTTTCGTCCTCGGTGTAAATATCGTAAAAGATGGTCTGCCCGTCCGCTGCACGCTGGCGCAGGGTGTTGCAGATGTCCACTGTTTCGTCCGGGTCGATGTTGTTATAGTAGGTAAGATGCAGCTGCTCCAGCGTGTCGCCGCTGTAATAAGAGCGTTCCACAGGGAAGATCAGCCGCCCATAATCACCGAAAACCGGGTCATTCCGTACGGTTTCGATGGGCGTGGTGCGGGTATAAGTTTGGGTGGTCGTTTGCATGGAATCCTTTCTTTCCGGGGTGGAGGAACTGGGTGCAGCACCTGCCCGGCAGCCTGCCAGAAGCAGCCCTGCACCCGCCAGAAGTTTTGTGAATTGCCGTCGGTTCAAAATTTCTCTCCTATCACTTGTGTTTGGAAACGATCCAGTTCAGAATATCGGCGTCATCAAAGACAACATTTGCGGCAGCATGGTAGACGGGCATGACCACCATCATGGGGGACTTCCGAGTGGGGTCGTAATCCTCCGGCAGGTAGTAGCTGTAATGGATGAGCCCCTCAGTGCTGTCCAATGTCTGCTCCCGGACAAGCCCAGTCTGGATGTTTCCGGTTTCCGAAGAAGCACTCTCCGAAACAGCCGAATCCACTTCGGACGAGGTCGTGATGGATGTGCTGGCCGAAATCGAAGAAACCGTATTGACTGGCGCAGAGGATGCCGCCCCGGTGCAGGCGGATAATAAAACGGTCAAAGCGGTGGAAACCGCGAAAATCACGCTGCGCACAAAATCACCTCGCAAAAATCAGGGAAATAGGAAAGCCGGGACGTTTCCGTCCCGGCTTTCCCTGCAACAAAGAAGGAGGAATATGGAACACTTCCTCAATGATGGAAGTTTGTGAAGATAGCAGGTTCTTTTTCGGGCAGGCCGATCTGTTGCTTGCCTATCTGGATACTCTTCATCAAAAAGGCCATGTTGCGGCCAAGGGTGCGCATGGTCTGCAAGCCCTCGGCATCTTTCTGGACCTCCTCGGCAGAGCCGCCGTAGACCATGTTCCAATACTGGCTGCTGGCCACTGGCATCCCACACATGGTAAAATATTTGTTCAGCACATCGTAGGAAGCAGTGTTGCCGCCGCGCCGACAGGTCACGACCGAAGCACCCACTTTCATGGTCTTGTCGATGTTCAGGGTACTGAAGAACAGGCGGTCCATAAAGGAGATCGCGCCGCCTGCCGGGGAACCAAAGTACACCGGTGCGCCAATGACAAAGGCATCGGCTTCAGCCAACTTGGGGGCTACTTCGTTGACAATATCATCAAAGACGCACTTGTTGGAGCCGGTGCTGTGGCAGCGGCGGCAGGCGATGCAGCCCCGGATGTCCTTGTTGCCCACATGGACGATCTCGGTTTCAATGCCCTCGGCTTCCAGCGTATTTGCCAGTTCGGTCAGGGCCGTAAAGGTGCAGCCGTTGGGCCGCGGACTGCCGTTGATGAGTAATGCTTTCATACAAACATTCTCCTTTTGATTTACCCTCTGTTTCAAAAATTACCGCAAGAGATAATTCTCATCACACAAAAGCTCTGCTTACAGGTTCAGGCCATTTACCCAGCTTGCAATGTCAGCTTCACTGCTGCCGCGGCTGAACCGCTGGCCGTCCAGCCAAGTGCCGGCGTCCGCTAATTCTGCCAGCAGCTCACCGCTCTGGCCGATGCCGGAGGAAACCGAAGTGCAGAACGGAATGACCGTTTTGCCGGTGAAGTCATTGACGGCAACAAAGCTGCTCATGGGCCATGCGGCAATGCCCCACCAGATGGGGTAGCCGATGAACACGGTGTCGTAATCGTCCCAGCCGTCCACATCGGTGCTTTCCAAAGCCACAGCTCGAAGGCCCTCGTCGTTGTGTTCACGGGAAACGCGGCTGTCATTGTTCGTCCAGTTCAAATCATCGGAGGTATAAGGGTCAGACGGAACGACTTCAAACAGGTCAGCACCCACGGTGTCGGCGATGGTTTGCGCCACACCTTCCGTCGTGCCGGTGGCGGAGAAATACACCACCAGCGTTTTGCCCGTAGTCGTTACCGTGCTGGTAGCTTCCGAAGAAGCAGCCGCACTGGATGCGACTTCACTGGAAGCCACAGAAGAACTGCTCACACTGCTAGCGGAATTGCCGGAGCAGGAAGCCAGCAGCAGGGCGGCAGCAGATGCGCCAGCAACCTGCAAAAACTGGCGGCGGGAAATTTTATTCTTCATACGAAACACATCTCTATCTATGTAAAATGCCGGGAATCTCAGAGAACCGCTCATGCCAGTGCGCGGCTCTCCAGCCACTGATAAATGTGATCAGCGATCTCTTTGTTGTTCAGCTCTTGGAACATGAAGTGGGAGTTGCCGGTGATGCCGATTTTCGGCAGATCGACCACAGTGCAGTCACCGCCATCGGCATTGTACTGGGCGGCAAAGGCCAGTGCGCCGTCCCGTACCTGCCGCCAGAAGCTGGTGGACATGATATCTTCCGGGCCGTTGTCGATGTAATCGCCAAAGTAGATAGCGATTGGTATACCTGCGCTCAGCAGTTTCGTGTACTGCTCCGAGCCGATGGCAGGGGTTCCGCCCGGCTCAATGGCAACAATGGCGGCAATGTTGTCGGCGGGCACACTCCAGCCGACTGCACCGCCCTGCGAGTGGGTGACGAAAATGGACTTGTGGCCGGTCAGGGTCTGCACGTCCTTCATCACCTCGCCCAGTGCGGCGGCAGCAACTGCCTGATCGAAGTCGCCGGTGTTGGGGGTCATCTGGCGGAAGAACTGATTCTGTGCAGCATCGCCCTCCGGGAACTGGGAGCCTTCGTACCGTTCCGGGGCAACGCGGCCAATGCGGAAGTGGGTGTACCATGCCTGATCGCCGGGCTTGTAGTCCTTGGAGTCAGCAGACCAAGCATCGAGGAAACCGTCCATGCTCATCTGGGCGGTACTGCCAGCCTCACCACGGCGGGGCTGGTCTACCAAGAACGCAGAGTAGCCGTTGCGCAGAAACAGATCGGCCCAGCCCTGACGGCCGTCCGGGGTGGTTATCCAGCCCATGCGGGACTGTCCATAGCCGTGCAGATAAACCATCGGCCAACCGTTGCTGTCTGCCGGGATTTGATACAGAACATTAGCGTGATCCACATGAGCGGTGTTGCCTGCACGGGTAGCGTCCAGCCAGTTGGTGGTGGCATCATAAGTGCCTGCCACCGGTGCCGTGACCGTGCCGCCGGAGGAGAACATTCCTTGCTTGGCAATCGTCAGCGGGCCGTCCGGGTTCAGGCTGTTCTTTACCCAGCGGCTTACCTTGCCGTTTGTCTCGTCAATGGAAACAGGAGCCGCTGCACCCGTCAGTGCGGAAGCGGCTGCACCACCCACCATGGTGGCGGCAAGAACTTTCAGAAAACTTTTGCGCGTGATCTTATTCATCTTCATTTACCCTTTCATCTGGTTCATTTTCCGCAAAAAACTCTCCGCACCCAGCTACAAACTGCTTGAAATTTACTTCTGATCGTCCACGGGAGGAAACATGGTGGCGAATGCCGCCAGCTTATCCTCCGTGACCTCATAATACCGTTTATCCTTGTTCAGCGTGGTGATCTCCTGCATTTCTGCATCGGTCAGCGCAAAATCGAACACATCGAAGTTGTCGTGGATGTGGGCCGGATTCTTGGAGCCGGGAATGACCACATTGCCTGCCTGAATGTGCCAGCGCAGAATAATTTGCACGTTGCTCTTGCCGTACTTTGCTGCAAGGCGGGTGAACAACGGCTCTTCCAGCAGGCCCTTGTCAGCGTGGCCCAGCGGATACCATGCCTGAATCACCATGCCATTCTCGGCGAGGAAGGCTTTCAGTTCTTTCTGCTGGGCGTAGGGGTGAACTTCGGTCTGGAGGATGGTGGGCTTGACTTCGCAGATGCTCAGAATTTCTTTGATCTGCTCCTCGTTGAAGTTGGACAGACCGATGGCACGGACTTTGCCCTCCTTGTAAGCCTTTTCCATCAGGCGATAACCGGCAACGTAATCACCGGCAGGCTGGTGAATGAGCAGCAGGTCGATGTAGTCGGTGTCCAGACGTGCCAGCGTCTTGTCCACAGCATCGGCATCGGTGTAGAAGCTGGGCCACAGCTTGGTTTCGAGGAAAATTTCCTCCCGCTGCAAGCCGGACTTCTTCATGGCGCGGCCCACGGCTTTTTCGTTGCAGTAGGCGTTGGCGGTGTCGATCAAGCGGTAGCCGTTCTGCAAGGCGCTGACGCAGGAGGCCTCTGCCTCGTCCGGGGTCAAAAGAAATGTGCCAATACCGGCCATGGGCATTTTCACGCCGTTATTGAGAGTTGCGTATTCCATAAAAGATTCCTCCTTAAATGTTCTTTCCAAGTTTCGTGGCTTCGTTTTTATTGGTCGCCATGCCGCCGTAGGTCATGCCATGCTCCTTATTTCAGCTTTTGATATTCTTCTTCACTCACTGGTTCACACCACTGACTGCGGCGGTTTTCTCCAGGTACTTCCACAGCCAGATGGGAGAACCAGCTGTCCGGCGCAGCGCCGTGCCAGTGCTTTACACCGGGCATAATGTTGATCACATCGCCGGGGTGCAGCTCCTGCGGCTCTTTGCCCCATTCCTGATAGTAGCCCCGGCCTGCCACGCAGACGAGGATCTGCCCGCCGCCCTTGTCCGCCTCGTGGATATGCCAGTTGTTGCGGCAGCCGGGTTCAAAGGTCACATTGAAGATTTTGACCTGCTCCGTGGAGACTGGCGCAAGATAGCTCTGCCCGCTGAAATACTGTGCAAAGCCGTCATTGGGCGCGCCGATGGGGAAGACCATACTGTTCTGGTGCAGCTGCTTTTCGTCGGCGCTTTCCTCGTCTGCCCAGATGTCCTTTGCCATTCGGAATGCCGCCCAAGCCTTGGGCCAACCCGCATAAAACGCAGCGTGCGTCAGGATTTCCGCAATTTCACTGCGGGTAATTCCGTTTTCCTTGGCCATTTGCAGATGATGTCCGAAAGAGGTATCCATCAGCCCCTGCGCCATCAGTGCTGTCACAGTGATGAGGGAACGGTCGCGTGCAGAAAGCTCGCTTTCCCGGCTCCAAACCTCACCGAAAAGAACATCATCATTGAGCTGCGCGAACTTCGGCGCAAATTCACCAAGCACATCTCTGTCTGCTGTAATTTTCTTCATGGTCACTTGCACTCCTTCAAAATTTCGTAAATCTCGTCATGGCTCAGCTTCTTGCAGCAGCCGCCGGTCAGCACGGTGGAATCGGCCACAGCCTTGAGGTCGGTGTCGGCAGGGAGGCCCAGTTCTGCAAAGGTGGTGGGCATCCCGATCTCCTTGATGAAGGCCGCCAGAGCCTCCACGCCAGCCTGTGCCAGTTTCAGCTCGGATTTGCCCGCTGGGTCGATGCCCCAGACGTTCTGTGCAAAGCGGGCGAACCGTGCAGTGTTGGCCGGGAGCAGGTGACGGTACAGTACCGGGTGAATGACCGCCAGACCAGCACCGTGGTTGCAGTTGGTGTAGGCACCCAGCTGATGCTCGATCATGTGACACTGGAAGTCAGTGACCTTGCCGATTTTCAGGATGCCGTTTTCGGCCATAGCCGAAGCCCATGCCAGCTCGCTGCGGGCCTCGTAGTTGTCCTTGTCGGTCAACAGGACGCGGATGTTGCGGATGACGCTGCGCATGACGGCTTCGTTGATGTCATCGGAGAGGTTGTTCTCGTCCGGCTTGCCGAAGTAAGTTTCCATCGCGTGGCTCAGGGTGTCGAACGCACCGGAAATGACCTGCTTCATGGGAACGGACAACGTGTAGGTGGGGTCGAGGAAAGCAAAGTCGGCCTGTGCACCCCACAGGGCCCCCTTAATCTTCTTTTCCTCATGGGTGATGACCGCGCCGTTGTTCATCTCGGAACCGGTACCGAACACCGTGACGATGGTGCCCAGCGGGATGAACTCAGTGGGACGAGTATGCTTGGTGTTTTCCAGCTCCCACAAATCTTCGTCCACCTTGGCCTGTGCGGACACCACCTTGCAGCAGTCGGACACGGAACCGCCGCCCACGGCAAGGATCAAATCCACATGGTTCTCACGGGCCAGCTTTGCACCCTCCTGCACCTTGGCGTAGGTGGGATTGGGCATGATGCCGGGAAACTCCACGATGCGCTTACCCTCGGCGTTCAGAATACCGACGATTTCATCATAGACACCATTGTGCTTGATAGAACCGCCGCCGTAGGCCAGCATCACGGTATCGCCGTAGTGCTCCAGCAGACAGCCCAGATATTCCTTCACACCACCCTTGCCGAAATAAACCTTGGTCTTGTTTTCAAACAGAAAATTGTTCATAGCCGTTACACTCCTTTATATAAAACTGGGAAATCAGACGTTTTTGCCCATCTCGTAGGCTTCCTTCATGGCCGGGGAGGACATCACCTCGCCAGGCCGATATACGCCGGTGCCGTAGATGACCCCCTTTTCCTTGGCACCATTCAGGCAGGCGGTAAAGCCCCGGAAACACTCCAAGGTGCAGGCCATGGCAGCACGGTTATCGTCCGCGCAGGTCATGATGAAATAGAACTCCTTGTTCGGAATGTTCGTCCACCGGGCAAGGCTGCGGTCGATGATGATCTTCATCTGTGCATCAATGGAGAAGAAGTACACTGGGCTTGCCATCACGATAACATCTGCCGCCTGCATTGCGTCCAGAATTTCGCTCATGTCATCGTTCAGGGCACACTTGCCGCCGTGGTCGCGGCAGTAATAGCAGGCATTGCAGGGCACAATTTTCTTGCTGCGCACGAAGATCTTTTGCACTTCGTTGCCGCTCTCCTGCGCACCACGCATAAACTCACTGCACAGCAGGTCGGAGTTGCCGTCCTTGCGGGGACTGCCGGACAAAATCAAGACTTTCTTCATCGGTCGTTCCTCCTTTGAGGTACTCTCTTTTTCTGGTTCCAGTATAGCGCAAGTCTGCATTTCCCGGAATCTCCACTTTGTTCACTTGTTTGAACTCAAAGGTTCAAACAACCCGCTTGACCCTCTGATTGTAACACTTAGAGTCAGCTTTAGGTCAAGTGCATCTTTTGTAAAAAGAAAAAGCCACTGCATGATTTCTCATGCAGCAGCTTCTCGTTGCAGTGGCGTATCAGCTATACAATTCCTTGCTGGCTATTTTAGCCGCATCCAGAAAACGCTGAACGGCAGGCGTTGGATTCGGGGAGTGCAGGATACCATAGGGAATGCCGTAATCCCAATCTACTGGAATCACTTTCAGCAATGGGTGGACATTGGCCCAGCCCGGAATTGCCAGCAGCACATCGTTGGTGTTTTCGCAGCGGTTGAAGATGTCCATGCTGTAAAATTCAAAATCCACGATATTTACTTGTGGATGGTGCTGCCATAAATCATCCCGCAGTTCATCTACATAGTGGCTCCATCCACGGTGCATCAGCAGTAGATTTTCGCCGTACAGGTCTGTGATCTGCAAGCGGTCTTTTGCCGCAAGTTTATGATGGATGGAAACCGCGCAGCAAAACGGCCCGCGAACCAGTTCCAGACCGGCACATTTGCGCAGATGCAGCATCGTTTCATCAAAGATGCCGCCTACTACATCAATGTTCGTGCCGAGGTTCGCCAGAATTTCCCGTGCATTTTCCGGGGTGTTTTCAAAAGGCACAATCTGGAATTTGATGTCCGGGCAGATGGTCTGCACTTTCGACCACAGTTCCATGAGCAGCTGGGCAGGTGTCATGGGAGAGGAACCAATGCGGATGACGTTGGAATCCTCCTGCATTGCGTTCCGGGCACGAATGACAGAATCATGGCAGTATTGAATGATGTACTTGGCGTCCTGATACATGGAACGGCCTGCTTTGGTCAGTGTTAGTCCCCGGCGAGTACGCTCGAACAGCTTGACACCAAGGGAATCTTCCAATAGGTTGATCTGCTTGATGATGGCCGTTGGCGTGATGTAGCTTTCCTCTGCCGCCTTGTTGAAGCTGCCTGCATCCGCCACACGGATGAAGGTTTCCAGCTGATGATTGTACATGAAAACACCTGCCCTTCGGAGATTTCTATAAGAATAGGATAACATCCGATTGTGTTAAAATCAAGAAGTGTTCCAGCAAGCAGGGCATTCGTCTATACAAATGCTATTTTGCTTTGCAAAAATGCTTGTTGGGCTATGCCCAAACCCCATTTGTTCTGCATCGTGCCGATGCAGGCGGCGCGTTTGTTCCAAACACTTTTATAACAAAAAAGATAGCCTAGGGTTCTTCCATGAGGGAAGAATCCTAGAGCCACAAGAATCGTCATTATCACGATTCTTGACACTCTCCTTTGAAGATTCTGCCGAAAAGTTTTTCACATACACCAAACATGGCTTTCCTTGCCCTCGACGTTTTCGTTCAATCAAACCAAATTTTTCAAGTTCCCGGAGCAGCCGGGTCGCTTTGTTGTCTGCGCAACGTAAAGTCCTCTTGACATCCTCAATCGTGAAGATGATGAACACTCGGCCTTTTTTGTCAAACCATTCATTTTTAACAGAAAGGCTCATACGGTCAAGCAGGATGCCGTACAGAGTTTTTGCATCGGTTGACAGATCTTGAAACTGCTGCTCCTGAAAAAGAGTCTTTGGAATGCGGAAGAACGAAAAGAGTTCTCCGGCCTGTCCGTAAAAGTAGTCAAGGGTCATACAATTCTGTCAAGGATGAAAAAACAACGATTGTTCATTGACATGGTTGACAAATCCTCCTTATAGATAATTCGTGCAAACAAAAAGCGCAACTTCGATTGATGAAAAACGAAATTGCGCGATGTAACTTAGCCGGGGGAGAAAAGTCATTTGTCGGGGTCGTTTGACCACAATTTGACCACAAAAAGAATGAAACGTCTTGACATCCAATGAAACAGAATGATATAATACATTTGAAATTTAACGATACTGAGTCTAGGCAGTATCGGATTGTACATTGTGTTTTCAAGAGAAGCACAATGGCATTCAAGAGGTCAGCGGTTCGATCCCGCTTATCTCCACCAAAAGGGTATCCGATGTTTTATTTTTTACTCATTTTCACCCGAAAATGAGTATTTTTTATGCCGCAATCCAAACGATGTCAAGGCCCATACTAAACTGCTCAAAGTCGATGTTAAAGTCGATGTGCAGCTTGTAGTCCCGGTAGACATCCACACGCTTGATAAGGCAGTTAACAATCATCTTCTTGGCTTCGATACTTGCGGTATCGTACATATCAGCCCACGAAATAATATCGTCATACTGGGCGTTCAAGGATGCCAGGACTGCCTGTCCCTCGTCATAGGCCGCTTGTGCTGCCTCAAGCTGCTGCTGAACTTCGAGACATTTTGTCTCAGCATCAGCAATCAGAGAGCCAAGCAGCGATTGGGAAAAGGCGCTTTCCCCACGCAGAGATTTGATGACCTCTGCCCGGAGCATTTCAAGCTCACCCGTTGCCTTTGTGTAGTCGGCCCGGATGCTGCGGAGCAGCGCCCGCCGCTCGTCCATCTTTTCCTTGTAGCGGATACTGACGATCTCGCTTTTAGGTACAGCCTTCATCCGTTCAAAAATCTGGCGTACCAGCTTATCAATGATACCGTCAAGGGTATGGGCGGTGTAGCCCGTTTGCCCGTCACATTCGGTCTGCTTGCGGGTTTTGCCGTAACAGACATAGCGGACTCGCTTCACAATGCGGTTAGGATCGTCCTTGCAGGGATAAGCCTTGCCGTTGGTGGTCAGCGAGAGTCGGGAGCCACAATGCCCACAAAACACGTTCCCGGCCAGTAAAGACTGCCCCCGAGTGTTGAGAGGAACACGGCGCTCCTGTTCGGCAGAGTTGGCACGGGATGTACGGATGTGCTGTGCAGCCTCGAACAGCTCCGGCGTGATGATCTGCAAGTGGGGCAGCACTTGGGAGCGGCTGTCACCGCTGCGAAGCACCCCAGTATAGGTGAGGTTGCAAATGATCCCCCGGATGCTGGCGTGGTGCCACATCTTACCCGATCTTGCCCGGTAGCCGAGCTTGTTCAGATAGGTGGCAATCCGCTGGGCACCGAAGCCCTCATGCACATACTTATCAAAAATGATCCGCACAACAGCGGCCTCGGCCTCGTTGACAACCAGCTCGTAAACCTCGTGCTTGCGCTTGTTGTATCGCCCGCTTCTAACAAGGTCATAACCATAAGGGGCAAGGTCGCCTTTGAAGCCGCCGTCCTCGACGAGCTGGCCCAGAGCGGTTTTAGTACGGATGGAAGTCTTTTCACTTTCGCCGTCCGCTTGCCAGAACCGGATATAGTTGGTGAGCTTATCGGTATGATTGTCAAACCGCTGCTCACCCTCTTGTGTACTCCATACCCGGATGCCGCTCTTAACGAACCACTCCACTACAAAGGGCGTTTCGTCAGCGATTCGCCCGATACGGTCAAACATGAACACCAACAGAATATCAAACTTGCCCTGCTTGGCAAGCTCCTTGATGGTCTGAATCTTGTCCCGGTTTTCGGCCCGTACCTTGTGGCCGGACACGCCGTCCTCCTGTTCCTCATGGACGATCACCCAGCCCATTTGATCTGCGAACTGGTGACACTTCCGGCGCTGCATGGGGATGTCGGCTTGGTTTTTATCGTTACCGTCGATCACATCCGGGTTGAGCTTGCCCTCCTTATCCAGCTTGCGGAGCTGTTGGGCTTGTGACAGTGAGGGAGTGGACTGCTGGCCCTCAATGGAAATTGCGATATACTGCTGATGCTTGGGCCGGATGAACGAGATCTCCACGGCAGGGGTGAACGCCAGCCCCTTTTCATCCAGCATTTTCTGCAATTCTGGTACAAGCTCGGTCAAGCGGATATAGCGTTGCACCTGTTTGTAGTTCATGCCGTTGCGCTCACCGACGATCTCGGTAGAGCGTTTACCAGCGTCCTCTCCCAGACCGGGGCCGCCTTGATGCTTGATAGCCTCCACCTGCATTTTCAGAGAATTGGCCTTTTCAGTAGGCAGGATTTTTTCTCTGTGCCGCAGGTTATCATCCGTCATGGCAAGGATAGCCTCATCATCCGTCATGTTGCGGACAATACAGGGCATATTGGCAAATCCGGCCAGCTCACTTGCTTTCTGGCGGCGGTGTCCCGCAATGATCTCATAGCCGCCGTCCTCACGGGGACGGACAAGGGCAGGCTGATTGACACCGCTGGCCTTGACCGACTCCACCAGCCCTTTCATTTCCGAATCGTCACGGACACCGAAAGGATGGTTTTTGAACGGATGCAGCTCGGACAGATTGATATAGACGATCTGCTCCGGTTCGGCAGAGCGGGTAGCGTCACGGGGAGCGGCGGGCTGCTCCTGTTCGGGAGCCTTGGCATCTTTGGGCGCTGCCTCCGGCTTTGGGGGAATGGGAGCCTCCTTGCCGGGAGCTTTCTTACTTTGGGACATTTTGTCTCGGGGCTGCTTGGGCTTTTCTGCGGGAGCGGCCTTGTCCGCTTTGGCCGGACGGCCACGCTTGGCTTTTTCCGCAGCCTGTTCCTTGACGGGCTTTTTCTACGGGGCTGTTTCCTCCTTTGCCGGAGCCTTATTCTTTGTGGCGCTGAAATCCAGCACCTTCGGAGCGGGAGCCACCTTTTCATCGGGCTGGTTTTCTACTGTGGGAGCGGGCTGCGCTTTCGGTGCAGCTTCCACCACGGGGGCCTGCGGCGCACCGGGAGCCGGCTGCTCCGGCGTAGGGGGCGTGTCCTTGACAGGTTCCGCCTTTTTCTCTTGGGGAGCCTCACCGGGCTTTTTGGCCTCCGGACCGATGTTCTTTGTATCGTCTGCCATCTTTAACCTCCTTCGTCATGGCATAAAAAAAGACCAGTCAGCAGACTGGCCAGCAGCGGGAAACCTCCTTTCAGAAAGGTGTATATTAAATTACCGCCCGTTGTCCTGTTGAACGGTATTATTGTAGAAAATACCAGAATTTGATGTTATAATTAATGTGTTCTATGATTAGTTTTCGGAAGAAATAGAGGACTGTCGGTATGCCAAACTACAAAGAGAAAATAGCTGAATTTGAGAACAATTTTTCTAGTGTC
The DNA here is from genome assembly GCF_017377625.1 of Faecalibacterium sp. Marseille-Q3530. Lineage (NCBI taxonomy): Bacteria > Bacillati > Bacillota > Clostridia > Eubacteriales > Oscillospiraceae > Faecalibacterium > Faecalibacterium sp. Marseille-Q3530. The sequence goes on from NZ_JAFREH010000009.1 coordinate 52,307, forward strand.
ATAGATAAATCCGTTAGAGACTTGTCTATAACCTTTGACAATTTATACTTCGACAAGAATGCCAAGGGAATTCCGCCCACTATCAAGTTAGCGGAAGCCTTGCTGTCTGGTGAGCATAATATACCAACCAAAATGCAGATTCATTATGACATTGCGAATGCATATCACGATCTCCGCATGATTGAAGGAGTTTATAGCGAGCGTTATCTTGAAAAAGAATTATACCATCTGCGCTGCACCTTAGATATGTATGAAACCAATTATTATGATGCAGACAGTAACAGTGCCAAAGTAAAAGTAGCTCAGTATATTGCCATGCGTTCATATACAAATCTCGGAAACGCTTATCGAGCATTAGGTCGCTATATTGTGGCAATAGACTGTTTTCAAGACGCTTTGTTGATTAGCGATGATTTTGCGATGGCAAGTCTTAATCTATCATTTTTGCTGTTTAGATATGCACCGTTGCAAATCAAACGCTATGAGCAGAGCTATTTTCATCATGCCTGCTATTACCATTATAAGCAAACAGAACGCGGCAAAATAAACTTAGAAGATCAAGATTATTTGGAAGGTTTGAAATCTAATATTTCTTTGTTCGATTCTACATATGTTGACAACTATTTGGACAAACCACTAGAACTTCCATTATTTCTAGTAGACAACCAAGATGAAGCCGATTATCGAAACTATTTGCTTTTATTCCGGCTTTTCTTAGACCCGTGTTTGGAAATATTATCCGATCCCTGCTTTGCAGTTGATAGCATCAATCTTCCCTTTGAAGCGCCATATAGTGACAGGGAAAAAGAATTCATTGGCCTGTTCAACCAAATTAAGCAAGAATATAATTGGGCCAGATATTTATGGTATAAGACATCAACGGAGGATACAAACGAGCATTATTCGGATCGGGAATTGGATTTAGTTGAAACAGGGGATTCTTCAGATCATTCTTTAAGGGAAAGTATGCTAAGAACTGCCTTTAAGGCAGCGTACTCTCTATTTGATAGGATCGGTTATTTTATCAACCAGTATTTTGCAGTGGGGCTTACAGATACAAAAGTAAGCTTCAAGAATATATGGAAAGAAAAATTGATTGATGGAAATGGACAAGTGTATTTTACAATTCCGAAGCCTATTATGAGTACCTATTCGGATAACCCTCTGGTTAAAGCAATGTATTGGCTCCAAAAAGATTTCTACGAAAGAAAAGAAATTAATGTTACTACCCCTCATGCAGAACGAATTTTCCAGATGAGAAACGACATAGAGCATAATTGTCTACGCACTGGAACGCAATCGTATAATACATCTTTTACAAAATATACTACCGAGGGAAAAATTGAAAATAATACATTCCGTCTCTTAAAGTTGGCAAGGGAGTTGATAATATACCTTTGCCTTGCAGTAAATTTTGATAGAGAAAAAGATAAAAGAGCATCCATGGAGGAGTTATAATGGGGACAATCAATCCTTATCGAGAATTCGTTGCGAGTATATCCCCAACGGAATTTGAAGAACTTTGTTTGGAAATACTGAAGGGCTATGCAGAAGCTGAGCATTTATCAGACTTCTCAATCCAGCATAATGTATCTATTCCGGCTGATGATGGTACATACCAAATAGATGTCTATGCAAGGTTTATTGCCATGGGTGTTGAGTTTAAAGTCATAGCAGAGTGCAAGAGATACTCTTCTCCCGTTTCTCGTGAGAAAGTTTCTGTGTTAGCCGATAAAGTAAAAAGCCTTGGTGCACATAAAGGAATTATGATCTCCACCTGTGGCTTTCAAAGTGGGGCGTATGAATACGCCAAGAAACATGGAATAGCACTTTTGCAAGTCATTAATAGAAATGTAATGCACATTATGAACGCCGCCAATCCTGAAACAGAAGAACAGAAACAAAAACTCTACCTTATGTTGGACTGGTATAATCGAATGCCAAAATACTACGCCAAAGAGTATGCAACAATGGATTTTCCGGACAGAACAATTTATCCTTCTCCCAAGATGATGGAAGCAATAAGGCAGGACTTTATTTTAGCGCACAAAGAGATATTACCGGAGTAAAACTCCTTTGTAGCTTACATACGAATTCACAAAAAATCCTTTGGGACATTTTGTCTCAAGCTGCTTTGGTTTCTTGATCTCGGGGGTGATATTCTTTATATCGCCTGCTACTATTAACTTCCTTCGACATGGCATAAAAAAGACCAGTCAGCAGACTGGCCAGCAGTTAGAAACCTCCTTTCGGTTTGAGATATATGGAAAAGCCGCCCGTTGCCCAATTGGGCGGTGTTACAATTAGTCTATGAAAAATTGGACAAGCCCGAATGCCTTACTCATAATTTCGTGAGATTAACTTGACGTTTTATTAACAACGATCTATAATATATGGGTACACTATGGAGGGTTGTATAATGTATGTTGATTACAGCAAACTATGGAAATTGCTAATTGATTGCAGAATGAATAAGACTCAATTGAAAAAAGTCTCTGGAATTAGCTATAATGTTCTTGCTAAGCTTTCTCGCAATGAATTTGTTTCTATAGAAAGTCTTTTCAGGATTTGTTTAGCGCTCAAATGTGATATCGGAGATATTGTTTCTTTCAAAATTGAAAAGTTAATCTAAAGGAGTGTTTTTAATGAATCACCAGATGATAAGCATGTTAGAGGATATTAAAACTGGAACTTACACTTCGTATACAAATTATTTAGATGAAGTGACAGTAAATCAGATTTTGCATTGGTTTACCCAATTTGCATTAGGAGATACAAATGAGACGGAAAGCATTATCAGTCTTATTTACGAATTATATATTCGAGAAGATATTGATCTTCGCCCATATGAAGAATATGTTAAAGTAGTTTCTTATCTTGCAGAAAAGTACAACTTTGATAAAAGCAAATTTTTATATCTGTATCAGCAATTTCGCCAGATGATTTTTGGGAATTAAAAAGTTAGGTTGTTATGCTCGTAAATGATAACGGATGCCCTTTTTGCAACGAATTCAATGGTCGGAAGGAACTGTCGTATTTTGAAATAATGTTTGGCGCAAAATACGATATTGAAGAACGATGTATTTTAGAAACAGATAATTTCTCGTGTGTGCCATCGATCGGCTCCTTTGTTGAAGGCTATATTTTAGTTATCCCAAAGAAACACTATTTATCTGCACTTACTATGCCAGAAACCCATCTCAACGAGATTTTATCAATATCTCGCATTCTCTCAAACTTTTACAGTAACTATTATCATCAGAATTTTCTTATATTTGAGCACGGAACATCGAATATCAAAAATGTTGGTGGCATGAGTGTTGTGCATGCACATTTACATTTTGTCCCATGTTCAGTACAAGTTATTTCTTTACTTTCCGAATTTGACTTTTTGAAGTTTGAAAGCCTATGGGCAGCTCAGGAATATTATTTGAAAAATGATACAGCTCCTTATTTGTTATTAAAGGATATTGATGATAGTTACTATTTGGCTATATCAGAAAATATACCGTCACAATACTTCAGAAAAAAAGTGTGTGATATTTGCAGCATAAAGGGAACCGGAGACTGGAAAGAGTATCCCTATATTGACAACATAAAGAAAACTCTCACTGCTGCAAGGCAGTTTGGACTAGAAAAGATATAATGTGATTGTGAGGAACTATATGGAACCGCAACTGTTGAATACCTTTGACAAAATACTAAATTATTGCTTTCGCTTATTTAAAAGTAAGAATTCTGATTATGGCCCCACGTGGCTATTGTATAGATTTCAGTCATTAAATGATGAAATCTGGAGAAAAGCTAAACGGATTCGAACATTAGAAGAACACGATGATCGTGCATGCATACCCGAAGGTAGAGATATTGAGTATGTCGGCATAATAAATTATTGTATTATGTTCTTGATAAAACTAGAGACATCAGTCGGAATACCTTCGCTCGATGATGTCACTGAGAATTTAAAGTTGCTTGATGAAATAGATGAAAGTATTATCTATAACGCTTATCAAGCGCAGATGTCAAGGGTCAAGGACCTTCTTATCAAGAAGAATACTGATTATGGTGATGCATGGAGAAGCATGTCACTTATGTCCATGACTGATCAAGTGATAATTCGTGTATATCGTATTAGGAAAATTCTAATGAACAACGGCAAATGCGCAGTTTCAGAAGGCATCTCCGCACAATTACACGATATAATAAATTATTGTGTCTTTGCATTGATTAAAATGGATACTAATTTGTTTGCAAACGGATGATATAATATGACTAAACAGTATGTACAAGCGTGTAGCGCATATTTAGATGAATACACCAAAAAGGAAACCTCCTCAAAGGGCACACTTTTTGGGTGGTATCATTATATTGATTCACCCGATTTTCATACTGTTGGTGTTGTTGCCACAGCACAGATGTTGATATTGATTAAGGATTCTAACATTTGTGTACCGTTTGACTGTACCCCCATGTTACAATCATTGCTGGATATGCAAAATCCCGATGGCGGTTGGAGTTATAGAAGTAATATTTTGAATTCAGCAACAGAACCAACTGCATTATCAATCCAAGCACTTTTATTATGGAATGAAGTGTTGGGTGAAAAAGCCGTACCTGCTATTGAAAAAGGTATATCTTGGCTGTTAAAATATATGAATACAGCTTGCTTGTGGGGGCCAATTAAAAAACGAGAAAAGTATGGATACATATACTTTTCCTGTGTTGTGTTGCGTTGCTTGCATAGGCTATTGAATTTCTCTCAGGTTGGCATAAAGGCTTCTTTAGTTTTTAAGGTGCGATCCGCTTTGGAAAGTGGATGTAGGTCATTGTTGAGCGCATTTAATAATAATGATACCCAATGCGGCTGGGGGGCTACCCAAAATGGGAGAGTAACACTGTTTCATACAGCATATGCCATCCTAACTCTCTTAGAAATTGATTCAGAGTACGCAAAAAAACATCCCATCATAAAGTCACTTGCTTTTTTATCGGATTATATCGAGAATCCCCCTCTCGAGAATGCTATGCGAGACCGACTTAATGATGGCATGAATGAAATCTATCAAAATAAAACAAATAGGCTTGTATATACGCACTCGGTTGATGTGTACATATTGCTTGCCTTATTGTATGGTTACAGAGAAAAGAACAAACCTACTATTATAGAAAAATGCAAATTCTATATTGACTGTGCCGAAAGAACAGATTGGCGTTATCAAGGATTTGTAACATGTTGGAGACTTTACGATATTGTTTCTCTATGTAGTAGCTACGATAATTTATTAGGATCGGGTGCTGTGAGAAGTATGAAACATTTTAAAATCGCGTTGACATTTGCTGGTGAATCTCGTGATTTGGTTGAAAAAATCGCCATGGTCCTTGCAGATAAATTCAGCAAGGACGAAATATTATATGATAAATTTCATGAAGCCGATTTTGCTCGGCCACAATTGGATGTGTACTTGCAGAAATTGTATCATGACTGCTCTGATTTAATTGTAGTTTTTTTGTGCGATCAGTACAGCCAAAAACGTTGGTGTGGTGTCGAATGGAGAGCTATTCGGGACATACTTAATAACTTTAATTATGAGAAAATTATGTATGTAAAAGTAAGCAAAGAGAACATTGATGATATTACCCTTCCTGGATTCTACGGATCACAGGATGGATACATAGATGCAAATACCCATACTCCGCAGGAAATATCCGATCTGATTATTGAGCGATACATGCAAACTTCTCCTACAGCCACTGGAGTGGCAAAATAATAGACTATAGTACAAGCCCCGTGTATTGAGGCGCTTTTTTCGGCCCGGTTTAGGGGGTATGTAACCTCTCTAACCGGGAGAGCGCTTGCATGGCATGCAAGAGGTCACCGGTTCGATCCCGGTAATCTCCACCAAAGAAGCACCGTACTTCGTAGGAAGTATGGTGCTTTTCTTTTTGCCGAAGCCGGTTTTTGGGGGCTGCATTGCTTTGCCTGCACCATTTTCAGGCTTTTGGGGAATGTGCTGATTATATCCTAAAAATTTGTATACTTCAATACGTTAAAGAAAGTTTGGAGAACCATTCAAAGAAATGCTCTAAACAAAAGCCGAATACGGTTATTTTGACATAGCAACGCTACTTATATAGAGTGAAGCACTACTTATAAATAGTGGTGTCAGGAATTGAGATTTTGTGATACCAAAAAAGACACCCTCGCTTTTGATAGGAATCTCATGCAGGGATGTCCATATCTCAACGCGAAGGTGTCTTAATAACGAGGGTCATCTCATCACGGCTACGATCTCTTTTATGATGTTTAGTAGCTGATGAAATTGTTCTGGGGAAAGATCACGAGTAATCCGAGAGAAATACTGCAATGCGGCAGTATTCATATCAACCGTTGCGCTTTTATCTATGAAAAGGTCTTCTACGCTGATGTCCAGACCCTTGCAAATACGTTCCAGCGTGTTCAAGGTTGGATTCTGAACGCCGCGCTCAATATGCCCAACGTATGCGGCATTCATGTCACAACGTAAAGCAAAAAGCTCTAGGCTTAACCCCTCTTCTTTGCGTATCTTTCTGATCCGTTCTCCAACAAGGGATGCTAGTTCGGCTGGTTCAGATCCAGGCTGATCTTTCGCTTTTTTCACAGAGAACACCTCATTTGCGGGCAATCATCAGATGCCACGGAACGTAAAGGTGAACTCCACAGGCTTGGTCACATCAGGAATATACTCCGGGTGGACATTGGCACCCCAGCTGTCATCGCCGCCAACGCCCATCTGCTCGCCCATAGCACGGATGACCGTGTAATGGACCGGGGGCAGCTCGTAGGGATGCTTGGCACTCTCCATTTCATGGGGAGTGTAGGGCAGCGCAGAGAAGAACATGGGCTTTGCGGCATCTGCGGTAAACAGCAGCCCGCGACCCTTGCGGTCCACTACCTTTGCCCAGCGCACAGCGGTCTTTGCACCACACTCCTGCGGCACAAGGTACTGTGCCATGTTGTCTGCGACCTTGTTCTGGTAAATGCCCAGCTTTGCACCATGCTGACGATCCCAGTAGGTCTCCGCAGGGCCGTTTCCGTACCACTCCACCGTGTCGTAGTCAGCGACGATCTTGAACAGTACGCCGAACTCCGGCATTGCTGCAAGTCCTTCCACCGGGTCATAGTGCAGGGTAGTCTGGATGCGGCCATCACCGAACACACGGTACTGCAGGCTGCACTCTGCTGCGGGGCTGGTCTGGAGGTTGTAGAGATAGGTCACGACCACGCTGTCGGCTTCCACCTCGCAGGTGGGGTTCTGGAGGATGGTGCCGCCATGAACAGACGGGATCTCCTTGCCGATGCCCTTGACGGTAGCGTACAGACTTGCCAGCTTCCACTGACCGCGAACGCCGCCCATGTTGTTGCCGCAGTCGTTGTCGGTGGGAGCACGCCAGAAGTTGGGACGGGGAATCTCCTGAATCATCTCCTTGCCGGCATAGCGGTAGGAAGTCAGACCGCCGTTCAGATCGGAGAACAAAACATCGAAATTCTCACCACGGACACCGATGTTGTGTGTACCGTGCGTAACGGTAAACGGCGTGACCTTCTTGCTGGGAATGGAACGGACCACAGCGATCACACCCTGTCCAAAGGCGACTTCATGACCTTTCTTTGCCCAGCTGGTGTCCTCCTTCAAACGGAAGCTGATGGTCACTGCATATTCACCGGGGAGCGCAGGAACCATAAACGGCAGCGGGAAGCTGGAACGCTCTTCGGGAGCAACATCAATATGGGTCAGTTCCTGCTGCTGATACAGCTTTCCATCACGATGCAGCAGTGCAACGCAGTCGAAAGCATCCGTAGAGGTGAACAGGTTCTTGTTCCAGACTTCGAAGCCAGAGTTGTCGATGGAAACGGCGATGTTCTGATAGCAGAACTTGACCTCCTGCATCTTGGGAGAAGGAGCACGGTCACCACCGTAGGCTATGCCGTTTCCGCTGAAATTATAGTCGGTAGGACGCTCGCCGAAGTCGCCGCCGTAGGCTTGGAACCACTTGCCGTAGCGGTCTTTTTTCCAGATGGACTGGTCGATGTAATCCCAGATGAAGCCGCCCTGATAGCCGCAGCCCTTCTGGTCGGCAAGTTCCGTGTACTTGTGCAAAGCACCGTTGGAGTTGCCCATCGCATGAGAATATTCGCACTCGATATAAGGCCGCTTATCGCCCTGTGCCAGATACTCTTTAATGTCCTTGACCGTGCTGTACATATGGCTCTCGATATCGGTGGTTTCGAGGAAGCGGGGATCATTGACCACACCTTCGTAATGCACCAGACGGGTGTCATCAAAGCGGCGGACCATCTCTGCCATCTGGAGCAGGGTCTCACCGCCAAACGATTCGTTGCCCAGAGACCAGATCAGAACAGCAGGGTGGTTTTTGTCACGCTGGTAAGTGGAATTCATGCGGTCAAACAAGACAGCTTTCCACTCCGGCTTATCATTGGGCAAAACGCCCTCGATGCCGCGAATGCCCGCCTGATGAATGTCCCATGTGCCATGGGATTCCAGATTGTTCTCTGCGATCAGATACAGACCATACTCGTCGCACAGGTCGTACAGTGCATCCTGATTCTGGTAATGGCTGGTGCGGATGGCATTGATGTTGTTCTGCTTCATGGTGATGATGTCCCGAAGCAGTTCCTCATGGGTGTGTACGCCCACAGCACGACCCGTAATGGAGCTGAAATCATGACGGTTGGCACCCTTGAACACGATGCGCTTGCCGTTGAGCAGCATCCGATTGTTCTTCAACTCGAACTTGCGGAAACCGACTTTCTGCCCGGTCACCTCTGCCGGATGGCCTGCATCGTCCAGCAGCTCAATTTCCAGTTCATACAGAGCCGGGTCCTCTGCGCTCCACAGGTAGGGGTTCTCCACCGCATGGCTGAACAGAGCAGAACCGCCGTTCAGTGCGATTTTTTCGGAGAACACTTCCAGTTCACTACGGCGCAGGGTCAGACGGGCTGCGCCCTTACCCTCCACCTGCAGTGCAACTTCCAGCGTGGAATGAGTAAAATTATTCCCGGCAAACAGCGTTTTGACGGATAGATCTTCCAGATGCACGGTGGGGATGGCGTACAGCCACACGCTGCGGAAGATGCCGGAGAAGCGGAAGAAGTCCTGATCTTCGCACCAGCTGGAGGAAGTCCACTTGAACACCTGCACAGCAAGTTTGTTCACGCCCGGCTGGAGATAGGGAGTCAGATCGAATGCGTGTGCGGAGAAGCTGTCCTCGGTGTAACCCACATAAGACCCGTTCAGCCAAAGAGCCATGCCGCTTTCCACACCCTCGAACTCGATGTGGACGGGCTTGCCCTGCATGGATTCCGGCAGCTCGAAGTATTTTACATAGCTTGCCACCGGATTGAACCGCTGCGGGATCTCGCCCGGCTGTACTTCTTCACGGCCATCCCACGGATACTGAACATTCGCGTACTGGGGAATGTCGTAGCCCTCCATCTGGATGTGTGCCGGAACATGAATGTCATCCCAGCCGCTGCAATCGTAATCCGTCTTTTCAAAGCCGGGGATGGCACTGGTGTAGTTCTTTGCGTAGGCGAATTTCCAGATACCGTCCAGCTTCAGCGCAAGCGAAGATTCTCCTGCAAGATATTCTTCGCGGGAAGCGTAAGTACGGAAACTTGCATGAGCATTCCGCACGTTTTCCTTGAAAAAGGTGGGGTCTTTTACTTTTGCAAAATCAAATGCAGCCATAGTATTTCCTCATTTACCGTTTATAATTTTATAATATTTCTCCAGCCTCCCCGGAGGAATCGCTGGATTCCTCCGGGGAACAGCAGATGAAGGAGAAATGATAATGGCTTGTTATCAGACTGCTGCACGCAGTTTTTCATTTGCTTCTTCGACCTTCATACGAGAGAGAATGAAGGTGATGATGGCATCCAGAGCAAACGGAATCACCAGATACATGATCTTCAGCATATTGATGCAGGAATCCGGCTGAACGGTCAGCGCACTATCGAAATGGCTTGCAGCCAGCAGCCAGCCGGTGATGGCAGTACCCAGACCGCCGCCCAGCTTCACACCGAGAGAAGTGCAGGAGTACATCGTGCCATCCACGCGCTTATGCTTCGTCAGCCAAGTATATTCAGAGCAAGCAGCAATCGCAGCGTTCATATCGCCCTGCCAAGGACCCTGACCAAGAGCTGCGATTGCAGTAAAGAGCAGCATCAAGGTCACATTGCCGCTGCCCATGTAACCAGCTACAGCAACCAGTGCACGAGAAATCGTTGCCAGAGTATAGCTCATTACATTCAGCTTATACATTCCATTCCACTTTGCAACCAAGGTCGGGGTGAACACCAGTGCGATGATCAGAGGAATGTTGATTGCCCAAGAGAATACACCGAACAGATTCTGGTTGCCAAGGATGTAGGTTGCATAGTAGGTGCCCATGCTGATCATGGCACCGTAGATCTGCTGCAAAATGTAGGTGACGCAAATCATCATATAATATTTGTTACCAGCAAGCAGCTTTGCAGCCTGAACCAGATTGTACTTTTCGTCCTGCTCGATTTCCTTTTTGTCGGTGGTATCCACCAATTCGCCTTCCGGCAGTTCCTTCACGGAGAAAACGGAGAGGGTGTTGACAAGCAGACCGATGATGGCGTAGATGATTGCAACAGTGCGCCAACCGGCAGCACCACCGCCCAATGCCGTAACAGCACCCAGCGTGATGGACTGGATGAGCAGGCTGGTGGCAAAGGCGAACATGAAACGCCAAGAACCCATCTCGACCTGTTCGGCGCTGTTCTTTGTGATGAGAGCAGTCAGTGCAGAGTAAGCAATGTTGTTGGCAGTGTAGAATACAGCGTTCAGCAGAGTATATGCAATCAGGAACCATGCGTACTGTGCAAACTGTCCCAGATTGGTCGGGATGGCGAAAATTGCCACCAGCGTAATGGCACAGCCAATGTAGCCGTACAGCATCCAAGGACGGGCTTTGCCCATCTTAGAATGCGTTTTGTCAATCAAAGAACCAAAGAAAATGTCCGTCACACCGTCCAGCAGTTTGGAAACTGCAATCAGAGTGCCGACAATACCGGGGTTCAGGCCAACGGTGTTGGTCAGATAGATCATGACGAAGGAGGACAGGAATGCATACACCACGTTGCCTGCAATATCGCCTGAACCATAGCCGACTTTATTATACCACTTTAGATAACGTTTCTCGGTCATTGTGCTTTCTCCCATCTTGCTTGTTTTGTGTGGGCGTGACCAATCTGCTGCGCACTTCAGACTGGAATTCTCATTACGCAAGTTACCCAAATCTCTTGCGTTCCGTCTGAAAATATTATAGAATCTAATGGAACGAAAAGATATAGACAAGATGGAACAGAATATGCACAAAATCAAAGAGTTTGTAATTTTTTGATAGAACATTTCCCAAATCACTGTAAAATCTCTGAAGATGAGGAGGACGCAGGGATGTATTTCAACTCAGGATATTTGAACAACTCCCGTTTGGATTTCAAAGACTACTCAAAGCCGCTGGTCGTAGGCAGCTGCGGCACTTATCGCTTGAAAAAACGCCCTAAGCTACCTACTTTTTGGGCAAAGGGTCGCAGAGACTATCAAATCCTCTATGTGGCATCTGGTAAAGCACACTTCTGGTTCGATGGTGTTGAGGAAGTGGTGACTTCTGGACACATGGTGCTTTATCAGCCGAAAGAAATCCAGAAGTATGTCTACTATGTAGAAGATCATCCAGAGGTGTTCTGGATTCACTTTACAGGATACGATGTCAAAAACATCCTGAACTATCACGGAATACCATTGGACAAGCACGTTTTTTACAGCGGCACACTGCCGGATTACAAAATGCTGTTCCGAAAGATCATCCGGGAACTGCAACAATGTGAATATGGCTATGAAGACTATATTGCTTCTCTCTTCAACATCCTTCTGCTTTTAGTAAGCAGGCAACAGCAGGAAAGCGAGAAAACAACGACGAGCATCCCCGAAGAAATCGAAGCTGCCGTTGCCTACTTTAACGAGAATTATAATACAAAGGTCAGTGTGGACGATTACGCAGAATCGCTGCATATCAGTACGAACTGGTTTATCCGTAATTTTAAGCAGTACATGAAAATAAGCCCTGCGCAATACATCCTGTCCCTTCGGATGGTAAACGCACAAAGCTTATTGGAGAACACCGAATACAATATTGGAGAAATTGCAGAGATCGTAGGGTATGATAACCCACTCTATTTTAGCCGGGTATTCAAGAAAGAGTATGGTGTCAGTCCGGCACAGTACCGAAAGAATCTGGAAGAATCTACTGAAAATGAGAAAGATTCCTTATAAATAAGGAGAGTAGAACCATGCCGATAAAAAATGCAATCTGGTGTTGTACAATAAAAGTTGACACAGTGAACTCAAAGAGCCAATATCCAATATATAGAAAAGGAGAAACAGGAGGCAAGAAGAGATGGCTCGGAATCAACGGAAATACAACACGGAATACGCCGTACATTGAAGGGGATGATGCGGCAGCCTGCTGAAAAAACGGGCGGCAAACATTCCTTTTTGAAAATGGTGTAAAGTCAGACGTTGGGGGGTGTATCGGAACCGCCTGCAAAGCCTGAAAACGGTGCAGGCGAATCAATGCAGCCCCCAAAAATCGGCTTCAACAAAAAGAAAAGCACTATACTTCCTACGAAGTACAGTGCTTTTTTGGTGGAGAATAGCGGGATCGAACCGCTGACCTCTTGCATGCCATGCAAGCGCTCTCCCAGCTGAGCTAATCCCCCACATGTTTGGTTTCGTGTCTTGCGACGTGAGTTATTATACCAGCATGAAGGGACGCTGTCAACACTTTTTTCGAATTTCCTGCGAAGTTTTTGCAGAGAAAAGCGCCCCGGCGGGCGGTGGACCTGCCGGGGCGCGATGGTGCGTGAAAAATCAGGCTTTGGTGTACTGGCGGTCGAAGATCTGCGGGGCCACCTTGATGAGCAGCACAGCGGCCACCACGGTGAGCAGGGTCTCCGGCAGCATGTAGCTGGCGTTGTAGACCAGGCTGTAAGTCCAGGCGCTCAGGCCCTCGTTCAGGTTGCCCCAGACGAGCACACCGGAGAGGAAGCTGCACAGGAAGCGCAGCACACCGGCCATAAAGGTGCCGAAAGCCACGCCGACCATCCGGTTCTTGAAGGGGCGGGCAAACAGCTCAGCCGTGCCCAGCGCCATGAAGGCGATGAGGTAGTCCAGCAGGACTTCGCCCAGGAAGTACAGGAAGGTGGGCGTCGGGGGTGCCCAGAAGCCCAGCAGCATCTGCAGGCAGCCGTTGACCAGGCCGGTGAACAGGCCCCACTTGACGCCATGGCGGAAGGACACCAGCACGAAGGGCAGCATGCTCAGCAGGGTGACGCTGCCGCCGTTAGGCATAGTGAAGATCTTGATGTTCGACAGTACGGTGCCGATGGCGATCATCAGGGCGCACTCCACCAGAATGCGGGTCTTGGAATAGGAATTCGACATTTTGGATTCGCTCCTCTAAAAATATAGTACACAAAAACAAAATACGCCTGCGATCAGCAGGCGTAGAGGCTTCGTTTGTGAAAGATGGAAACATTCCGCAAACTACCTACGCCGGCATTACCCGGATCAGGTTCAAGGGTACTCCGCAGTGTGCGGATCTCAGCCTTTCGGCGCCCCTGTTTTCATGTCCGTCTCCCAGTATAGTCGTCCAACGCCAAAAGTCAAGCCCCGGCGGGCATATTACGCCCCTCTGCCTCATATTTTTTACCAAGGAGTCTTGCGGAGGAGGGGACAGGGCATGAAAGTGGAACCGGAACAGCGGGCCGCACTGCTGGGGGAGTACATCGCAAAAAACAGCGCAACGGTGCGGGCCGCAGCGCGGGCGTTCGGGTGCAGCAAATCCACCGTGCACAAGGATGTTTCGTCCCGGCTGCGGCGGGTGGACCCCGACTTGTTCCAGCGGGTGCAGGCAGTGCTGGCCCGGAACAAGGCCGAGCGACATCTGCGGGGCGGGGCGGCCACCCGCCGGAAATACGGCAAAAAATAAGAGCGGCGGCGCATCCTTATAGATAGGTAATATAAGGGTGCGCCGCTTTTGCTGCTATTTGCTGCGGAATTGTTCCAGCGCGGCCTTTTCGAGCCGGCTGACCTGCGCCTGGCTGATGCCGATCTCCCGCGCCACCTCCATCTGCGTTTCGCCCTTGAGGTAGCGCAGCTCCATGATCCGCTTTTCGCGCGGGGTCAGGGACGCGACGGTCTCCCGGAACTGCAGGCCGCTGATCCAGCTGTCCTCGCCGTCGGGGTCACGCACCTGGTCGATGACATACATGGCGTCGCCGCCGTCGGTATAGAGCGGCTCCTCAAGGCTGAGCGGTTCCACCACCGACTCCAGCGCCGCCGTCACCTCCCGGCGGGACAGGCCCGCCTGCTGCGCGATCTCGTTCACGGTAGGCTCCCGGCCCAGCTGCTTTTCCAGCCTCTCCCGCGCCTGCATGGCTTTATAGGCTGTATCCCGCAGCGACCGGCTGACCCGCAGGGCGTTGTTGTCCCGCAGAAAGCGGCGGATCTCGCCGATGATCATCGGGACGCCGTAGGTGGAGAACCGCACGTTCTGAGCCGGATCAAAGTTGTCAATGGCCTTGATCAGCCCGATGCAGCCTACCTGAAACAGGTCGTCGAGATTCTCGCCTCGCTGGGCGAACCGCTGCACCACGCTGAGCACCAACCGCAAGTTGCCCTCGATCATCTGCTGGCGGGCGGCGGCGTCGCCCGCATGGGCCCGCGTCAGCAGCTCCCGCTTCTGTGCTTCGGTCAGGACAGGCAGCTGTGCCGTATCCATCCCGCAGAGCTCGACTTTGTTGTACATCCGCGCCCCTCCGGTTTCGTTTTGACGTTACCGGAAGTATGGGGCGTGGGCAGGGGAATCATGCGTGGGAATTTTTGCCCGCTCAGTCCTCCAGCTTCTTTTTCAATTCCCGGATGATGCGTTTTTCGAGGCGGGAGATGTAGCTCTGGCTGATGCCGAGGGCATCGGCGGCCTCTTTCTGGGTGCGCTCGACGCCGTCCAGAAGCCCGAAGCGCAGTTCCATGATCTGGCGCTCCCGCGGGGAGAGCAGGGCCACCGACTGCCGGAGGGTGGCCAGTTCGGCGCTCTGTTCGAGCCGCTGGCTGACCAGGTCTTCGTCGCTGCCGAGGATGTCGGAGAGAAGCAGCTCGTTGCCGTCGCCGTCCACGTTCAAAGGCTCGTCGATGCTGGCCTCTTGGCGGCGGTTGGAGCTTTTGCGCAGATACATTAAAATCTCGTTGCCGATGCAGCGGCTTGCGTAGGTGGCGAGTTTGATGTTCCGTTCCGGCGTGAAGGTATTGACCGCTTTGATCAGCCCGATGGTGCCGATGGAGATCATGTCCTCGGCAGGGACGCCGGTGTTCTCGTACTTTTTGGCAAGGTAGACCACCAGCCGCAGGTTGTGGGTGATGAGGTCATCCCGCGCGGTGCGGTCGCCTGCCATCATCCGGGTGAGCAGGGCTTTTTCCTGCTCCGGCGTCAGGGGCGGCGGCAGGCTGGGCGCCCCGGCGACATAGTGGGCAGTGCCGGGGCAGACGAACAGGACGTACAGCCGACGGAAAAACGATAACAGGTGATTCAACGAAAAGCCTCCTTTTTGTGGGCGGGATTCTTGGATGCTGCCAATGAGGGCGAGACGGAGAGGTTCAACGGCTCATCGGAACGCAGCATCGGGCACAACGGCAGGCGAGAGCAACAGCTCCCAGCCGCCCGGCGGGGGCGGAAGGTCACAGAAGGCTGCATAGAGCGGTTGAGCCGGAGCCGAAGCCAGTATGGCCGGGACGGCGGGCAGGATGCAGTGCCCGGACACCGTGGTGCAGGGGACGAACCGCAGGCCGAGTTCAGGCGGCGGCAGGGTGGAAGGGGCCGCGAAGTAAGCAGATAAGTAGGTGCGCAGCGGGCCGGGCAGGGCGTTCTGCACGGCGGCAAAGCGCACGAGTACGACCTCCCGGCCTGAAAGCGGTTCCTGCACCGAGAAACCGGTGTCGCAGAAGGCCCGGAGCGGGAGGGACGCGCTGCCAATTTGCAGAGTGACGGGAAACGTCTGCCCGCCGTTCCGGCCCAGAAACCGCAGGATGCCCTGCACAGCCAGATACACGCCTCCGGCGCAGACCAGCAGCAGCCCCGGCGAGAGGGGAAGGTAGACGCTGAAATTGTTGGCCTGTGCGCCGGGCAGGAGCACGGCTCCCGTCAGCGCAAAATGAAGGGCTGCGAACCATGCCAGAAGCCGCAGAAAGCACCGCCCGCCCGGAAACCCATAGCCAAGCAGGACGATGCCGGCCCCGGAGGCCAGCTGATAGCCGACCGATACCGGCCACGGCAGGGCAGGGGCCAGCAGGATAAGGGAGGCTGCCGCCCCGGCCAGCGCCCCGCCTACGACCCGCCCGCCCGACGTGCTCACGCCGCACAACAGGCCCGCCGCCAGCAGAAACAGCGCAGTCGTGAGAAAGTTGACCAGCAGAAGAACATCGAGATAGATCACGGCCCGGATAAGCCCCGCCCCCTTTTGGGAGATTATAGCAGGAGGAGGACGAAAAATTTGCAGGAAACGGGGGAGGTGGACTTTGGATGAGCGCTCAGGCATCGCTGCGCTCGACAGACTGTTTTCAAAGAGGGACACCCTGCATCCACCTCCTGCGAGGCGCACAAACCCCCACCTGAAAGCTTTTTTCATAAATTTTCGAAAAAGACTTGCAAAATATAGGCAAAAGAGGTATAATCCTACTCGCAGCAGCTTTTACCGCTGTAAAGCTCTGGATATATGCCTCTTTAGCTCAGTCGGTTAGAGCACCTGACTGTTAATCAGGGTGTCGCCTGTTCGAGTCAGGCAAGAGGCGCCAACAAATCGGCGGCGGGGATCACACCTGCCGCCTTTTTCATAGATGCGGGCTGTAACTATTTTGTGACATTTTTCACACTTTCTTCAAAATTAACGGTTTCTTAAAAAATGTCCTCTTGAAGAAGCTGTCAGATTGTGGTATACTGCATCTAAGCTTTAGGAAATTTTCTGAAGCGTTTGGTAGATCAAAGGGTAGGCGCTCCCTTCTTTTTGATAGCAGCTTGGCCTCTGCTTTGCCCTGGTTCTCCGCAGGGCAGGGCAAAGCAGAGGGCTATGCGCTGCATTAGATGGAGCGTGACAGAACCTTTTCTCCTGCGTCAAAATCTGCATCCTGTCTGCTGTCTGCGTGATGCGTACAAAGTTTTACTTGTACATTTCCGCACAATGTGCTAGAATATGGAAGGCAGTTTTGAATATTAGAACACAGAGAAGAGATCGTTTCCGAAGGTTGTCGGTCTCTTGTAAAGGAAACATCTATGCGTTATACCTATGTGCGGCAGCACGACACGACCGACTGTGCAGCTGCCAGTCTCGCAATGGTGTGCCTCCATTACAAAAAGGAAATCACCATCACCCGCTTACGCGATATGATGGGAACCGACATGAAGGGCACGAACCTCGTGGGCCTGCAGAAAGCCGCCAATGAGCTTGGCTTCAACACGGCCGCTGTCCGAGTGGACCGCGAGAATTTTCTGAGTGATTTCACACTTCCCTGCATTGCGCAGGTCATCACCGACCAGGGTTTGACCCACTTCGTGGTCATCTTCAAGAAGACCACGATCAAGGACGATGATGCCCGCCGCAAGCATGTGTTGAAGGAAGAAGAAAAAAAGGCTGACGCTTCCAAGAAGTATAAGTGCAAGGATTACGTCGTCATCGGCGACCCTGCCAAGGACCTCGAAAAGATCAGCCTGGACGACTTCTATAAAAACTTCACTGGCGTTCTGCTACTGATGAACCCCACATCGGAGTTCAAGGGCGGCAAGGCAAAGAAAGCTGGCACCAGCATCAACGGCACCAGCACCGATGCAAACGCCAAGGGGGATAAGAGTACCGGCAAGTACCACATGCTCAAGCGGTATATCGATCTGCTCTGGCCCCAGAAAAAACTTTTTATTTATGCAATCCTCTGTTCGGTGATCCTTACGGTCATCGGCATCGTCTCTACAGTGTTCAACAAAGCACTGATGGATGAGGTGCTTCCGTATGGGTTGAAGAACTTACTTATCACCTTGATCCTCGTGTTCAGCGTGGTCAACCTCACGAGCAACCTGCTCAGCACGGTTCGCGAGTGGATCTTGATCTTCCTGTCCATCCGGATCGACATTCCGCTGATGCTGGGCTACTTCGAGCATGTGTACAAACTGCCGATGAAGTTCTTCGCAACGCGGAAGACCGGTGAGATCACCACCCGTTACTCCGATGCAAGCACCATCAAATCGGTCCTGACCAACATCGCGATGACCATCGTGATGGACGTGGTGATGGCCGTGGGCGTTGGCATTGTGCTGTTCCGGATGAACTCCTCGCTGTTCTCGCTCACCCTGTTCAGCACCGCGCTGAGCCTGCTTCTCGTTATCATCTTCAAGCAGCCGTACAAGCGGATCAATGAAGAGACGATGCAGCAGTCCGCAATGCTGAACAGCCAGATGATCGAGAGCCTGCGCGGCATTGAGACCATCAAGTGCAATGCCTGCGAAGACCGCGAGCTGGAAGCTCTGGAACGCGAGTACATCAAGAGCCTGAAGATCAGCCTCCGGTCCAGCAAGATCAGCACCGGCCAGTCTCTGGTGTCGATGGTGATCTCCACTCTGCTGAATATGGTGACCACTTACGTGGGCATCATGCAGGTGTTGAACGGTGAGCTGACACTGGGCGGTTATATGGCATTCACCACGCTGTCCGGTTACTTTACTTCTCCGGTGAGCGACCTGATCTCGATGCAGATGTCGATTCAGGAAGCGGATATCTCCATGAAGCGTCTGACCGAGATCATGGATTATGAATCGGAACAGGCCGAAGATGAAGAGCACACCGAGATGGAGCAGATCGAAGGCGACATCGAATTCAAAGATGTCACGTTCCGATATGGCAACCGCAGCCCCGCACTGAACCACATCTCCTTCACCATCCCGCAGGGGCAGAAGGTGGCGCTGGTCGGCAGCAGCGGCAGCGGCAAATCGACCATCACCAAACTCCTGCTCAAGTATTATGAGCCGGAGAGCGGCGAAATTGATGTGAACGGTATCAACCTCAATGAGTATACCAACGCATCGGTACGTCGTGCGATCTCTTACGTCCCACAGAATGTCGAGCTGTTCAGCAAGACTCTGTTTGAGAATATCCGGATCTCGCGTCCGGAAGCCACCCTTGAGCAAGTCAAGGACGCTGCCAAGAAGGCAGATGCACATGAGTTCATCCGCAAGCTGCCGCTGCAGTACAACACCTATCTGGAGGAAGCCGGCAACGGCCTGTCTGGTGGTGAGAAACAGCGCATTGCTTTGGCTCGTGCATTTCTGAAGGACTCGAACCTCTACATTCTGGACGAATCGACCAGCAGCCTGGACTTTGGCACAGAAAATACCATTTTTGATATGATCTACAACCAACTGGCTGACAAGTCGATGCTCATCGTGGCACACCGCCTGTCCACCGTTCGTGACTGCGACCAGATTCTCGTCATGGATCACGGCGAGATCGTGGAGCGCGGCACACACGATGAACTGCTGGCAAAACAGGGCAAGTATTACGAGCTTTGGAATTTGCAGCAGGGCATCTTCCGCCGCAAGAAGGAAGAGCCGAAACCCGTTGCCCACGCCGCAGTGGTCGAGGAAGACGATGACGGCGGTGAGGCAATCACTTATTAAGTTGCAATCGAGTGCGCACTCGATTACATAAAAATGGCTTTGGATGGTTGCGCAGCCTGAAGAAGTCCTAAATTCGATTCAATCATTTGAAGGGAGTAATTCATTATGATGATGCCTGCAAACTACTCTGTTATCGCAGAGAACGAGATGACCTATGTTGTTGGTGGTGGCGTGATCGAGGCTATCGGCGCTGTTACCGCTCCGATCTGGACCGCTGCTAACGTCAAGACCTTCAACACCAACATTGTTACCCTGGTGGGCAATGCTTTTGTTGACAATTTCGTCCACGGCACTTTTGGCTATGTCTTCTCTGAGGGCGCTTCTTGGAAGGGCCTGGGCGAGAGCCTGAAGGGCACCTTCGTTGCTAAGAACGGCCAGGCCGGTGAGACCTTCGCTAAGGTTCTGGGCAACGTTGCTGCTATCTACAACCTGGGCAACGCTACCGTTGCTAACAAGGCTGGCGATGTCACCCTGTTCAAGGCTGCTGACAAGAAGTGGAACAACAAGTACAAGATCAATTCGGATGGTACCATCCAGGTTTGGGGCTAATTTAGGTTAACTAAATAGCTTGAGTGTTTCATTCGCACCGCCCTATGTTGTAGGCGGGGCTGATGATAATGCCTCGTAATGGTGTGCCAGGAGGCGTAAGCCTTCTGGCACACCTTATTTTTATAATGTCACTTATTATATCCCCTTGAAAAGCGTGGATGCAGACAGTCTGTCTGCGGCACCGGAGGGGTGTAATAGGTGATCGTGTGTGGAAAATAAGAAACAAAACGGAAACGTGTCATGTGGTACAACGGCAGACCTTCCGGCAAAAATGAGGCCCCAATTTATTTTCCATAGACGATGACCTATTGCAAAATCTAAAGAAACAGGTGGACGATACCATGAGAGAAATTCAAGTTGCAGAACACAAGACCCTGAAGCTGACCAATGTGCTGTCGCGCAAGGTGGAAGTTGAGGATATGGGCAATCTGGCCATTGTGCTGACCCAGATGCAGAACTTTATCCGCAGCCATGACGCCATGCCGGTTGGCCCCATCGTGCAGTGCGTGAAGATGCGCAAGGGCCCCAACCCCACGGCGGAGATCTACTTCATGCAGCAGGTCAACCAGCTGATCCCCCGGCTGGACCCCGGCTACCAGATGGACGCTCTGCTGCGGGTGCGCAACTGCCTGTATGCCCACTACACCGGCCCCATGAGCTACAGTAACCTCGCCAGCCAGAAACTGGATATCTATGCGTTCGAGCATGAGATCGAGACGACCGGCGATTCGTACAGCGTCTATGTCAATCAGGACGACGACAACGGTGTGCTCGACGTCTTTATGGAGACCAAGTGATTATGACGACCATTCAGAACCTTTCCGACCTGCAGGATCGCCGCATCATGATGGAAAAGCGTGTGCCGCCCTTTGGCTACGCGATGATCCTTCTGGTGGCGGGCCTGCTGGTCTTCCTGACCATCTGGAGCACCCAGAACTACCGCACCTACGTCAGCCAGTCGACCGGCACGGTGCAGGCAAGCAACAAGACCTATATCATGTCCAGCTACTCCGGCTCCATCACCGAGCTCAACATCTCGGAGGGCAGCTATGTCAACGAGGGCGACCTCATCGCCCATGTCAAGAGCACCGACATCGACATGCAGCAGGACAGCTACAAGAGCCAGCTGGAGATCTATCAGAAGCAGAAGGCGCAGTATGAAAAGCTGCTGAAGTCCATTCAGGACGACACGAACTATTTCAGCGAGACCGACCTGGACGACCAGCCCTACTATTACCAGTATGAGAGCTACAAGAGCCAGGTGCAGCAGAAGGCCTTTGACGCTTCGCCCTATCAGGCGGCGGGCTACTCCGACGAGCAGATCAAGGCCCTGATGGAGCAGAACCAGAGCGAGATCGAGGCACTGTACTACTCCACGCTGCAGTCCATCACCAGCAACCTGACCAGTGTGCAGACCAACATCGACAACATTCAGGCCCAGCTGGATACGCTGGCAAGCGGCGCGAACGATTACTACATCTATGCGCCCACGTCCGGCGTCATCCACATGGACACCCCTTATAAGGTGGGCATGGTGCTGAGCGCCGGTTCGGCACTGGCCACCGTGGCCAGCGAGAACAGCGATCAGGAGATCGTGGCGGCCCTGACCGTCAGCGACCGGCCGCTCATCAACGTGGGTGACCCCTGCAAGATCGCAATCACCGGCCTGTCGGAGTATTCCTATGGCAACCTGACCGGCACGGTGACTTCCATTGACAGCGATGTGACCTCCACCGAGTCCGGCTCGTACTACAAGATGACCATCAAGCCCAACAGCACCTACGTGGTGAGCAACAGCGGCGACAAGGTCGATCTGGCCAACGGCATGAGCGTGACCGCCCGTGTCGAGTACGACAAGCTGACTTACTTTGAATATGTCATGGAGGCCCTGGGCGTTTTGTTCCGTTAAACAGCGTCCGCAAACTCAACGCCCAAAGAGGTACGATAGAATGAAACTGAACCCGAAACAGCTGGCCGTAAGCGCCGCCCTGCTGGGCCTGCTGGCCGCAGGCGCAGCGCTGCCCGCAGCCGCAGCCAGCCCCATTTCTGCCCCGGCTGCCATCACCTTCCCGTGGAGCCCTGTGGCGGCCGAGAGTGTGGAAACAGGGGACTATGCCCCCACCATGACCGTGGGCACGGCCCAGCAGCTTTCGCCGGTGGTCCAGCCGCAGAAAGCCGCCAGCCGAAACGGCGTGAGCTACGTTTCCGATAACCCGAACATCGTTTCGGTCGGGGAGGACGGCGTGGCGCAGGCGGTGGGTCTGGGCACGGCGAACATCACGGCCACCTGTGGCGATGTCAGCTGCACCTATACCATCACCACCCAGCCCGACAGCTCGATGGTCGCGACCGAGATGGACATCACGCTGGCCTCCAGCACCATTGCCGTGGGCGACACCACGTCGCTCTCGCTGGCGGTGCTGCCCACCACGGCAGCAAACTATATCAGCGTTTCGCTGAGCTCCTCCGATCCCGGCGTGGCCACCGTGAACAACTTCGGCAAAGTGACCGGCGTGGCCCCCGGCAAGGCGACCATCACGGCCACCGCTGGGGATGTGACCTGCTCGGCGACCGTGACCGTTGTGGCGGCCTCCTCCAGCTCGGCGTCCACCGGCCCGGTGGAGTCCATCTCCCTGAACACGAACTACATCGTGCTCAAGCCGGGGGCTTCCAGCACCATCACCGGCTCGGTGGCCCCCTCTTCGGCCTCCCAGAAGCTGACCTTTACCAGCAAGGATAAGAAGATCGCCACCGTGAACGGAAGCGGCGTCGTGACCGGCGTTGCCACCGGCGCGACCTCCATCATCGTTTCCAACGGCAAGGTCTCTTCGTCGGTGACGGTCATCGTCAACCGCACGGCGTCCGCATCCAGCAGCGGCGCGGACAGCACCGGGGAGGGGACGGCTCCGGCGGAGACCGACCCCATCGTGGCCTCCATCGAGAATGCGGCCTCCGATACCATCTCCTACCCGCAGAGTCAGGTCCCGGTGCTGACCACCGCGATGCTGAACGCCCTGCGCACCACGGGCCGCACCCTCGTGCTGGAAGCGGAGGACTACACCCTGACCGTGGACGGCTCCACCATCCGCAACACCACCAGCGAGGTGAACACCGCGCTGACCTTTGCGCCCGACGAGTACGGTCTGCGCTTCACCCTGAACGAGGGCGAGGACATGCCCTGCGGCGTGACCATCACCATGACCGGCGAAAATGCCGGGTACAGCCGCCTGTACCTGCACAACGCCGTGAGCGGGAAGTGGCAGTTCCTCAACAGCTACAAGGACGGCGTGGCACATGCCGACGTGGCGGGCGAGTATCTGCTGACCAACCAGAATCTGCGCTTCACCAGCATCAACTGGACCTTCTTCATCGGCGCAGGCATCCTTGTGGTGGCCTGCCTCATCGCGTACGTCGCGGTCAAGAAGCGGTACTGGTTCTGGTAATTCCGCAGGCAATCAAAACAGAAAACGCAAAAAGCGATGGCCGTTTCGGGCCATCGCTTTTTTGCGTTGAAGAGTTTTGCCTTAGAGTTTGAAATACCCCGCCGGTTCATCGTCCTGACTGCGGTGCTCCATCAAAAAGGTATCGAGCCAGCGGCCATGGCAGTCCCGCGCGATGCGCTCACGGCGGCCCACCAGACGGAACCCGCATTTCAGGTGCAGACCTTTGGAAGCTGCATTGTCCTGCAAGACCGTGGATTGCAGCGTCCAGTAACCGGCCGCTTCGGCCTGCTGGCAGAGGGTGGTGAGCAGATGATACCCAAGCCCCCGGCCCCGGAACCGTTCGCCGATGTAGATGCTGACTTCGGCCACGCCCCGGTAGCACCAGCGGGGGTCGACCCGGTGCAGGGCCGTCCAGCCTGCAAGGACGCCATCGTCCTCCACCACAAGGCGGCAATCTTTGATGTGGGAGGCATCCCACGCGGGATAGGGCGGGCAGTCAGTCTGGAAGGTGGCGTGCTCGGTGGCGATGCCTTCCAGATAGATCTTGGATACTGCCGGCCAATCTTCCGGCGTCATGGGCCGGACTGTGATCTTATTCATACGTTCCCCTGAACGGAGCCGCAATGCTCCGCGATTCCTCAAAAATTCTTCCGATTCTTTCAGTATAGCAGACTTTCCGGCAAAGTACAATGTTTTTAGCCGGAAACTGCACGCCTGCCCGGCAGTTGGCCGCCGGGCGCGGTGGCTTTGGGCAGGAGGTGGTCTTTTTTTATCCGAGATACCTTTTCGAAAACGGCCGGTTGTGCTACAATAGAAGAAAATTCCAGCTGTTTTCGCTCGTGCAGAGCGTGATGACAGCCCGGTTGGAGGAGACGTGCACTCCGGGCCGGGGCAGCGTAAAGGAGAGTGCCGATGAAAAACATCCTGAGACGGCTGGCCGTGCTGGTCTGCCTGATGCTGGCACTGGCCCTGCCCGCCTTTGCCGAAGGGGAAAAGGGCGAAGCCAACATCACCCCGCAGACCACGATGAAGGAACTGCGCGAAAACCCCAGCATCAAGGGGTCGGGCATTTACACCTATGTATATGTCTGGGAGCGGGATTGTGGACTGCTGAAAAACAGCAAAGACAACGATACGATGCTGGATGTGATCGGAAAAGAATCCATCAACAGCTGTGTGGCTGGGATGAACTTTCTGATCGACACGTATAATACAGGAACACAAATTACGTACAAACTCTATACGCCGGAAGAAATTGCAGAGGACAAGACGCGCGACCATGCGGAACTCTATTATTTCCCGGCAGATAAGCCCAATGCAAAATATGCGGTCGTGCTTTCGGGCAACGCTCTGTTTTACAGCGGCGAGATGCGGGGCGGTGTTTCCACTGCATGGGAATTGCATCAAAAAGGATATGCGGTATTTGCACTTCGGTATCGGATCGGAAGTGAAGCAAAGGACAACGCACCGATTCAGGACCTTGGCCGTGCGATTCAACTGATTACGGCCAACGCAGAAAAATTCGGGGTCCAGACGGAAGATTATGCGCTGCTGGGATATTCTTCCGGTGGTCAGATTGCGGGCGTATTCTGCGGGAAAGAAGTGGGATATCCTCGTTACAATGTGCCTCGGCCCGGCGTACTGCTGTTGGCGTATCCGATCAATAATTTCTATGAAGCAAAACCGATTTACCGTTGGCTGATCGATACGTATTCGGAAGATCTGCGCTACTACGATTATAATATTTCCGGCTGTGTGACACCGGATTTTCCGCCAACATATTTCTGGTATGGGTTGAATGACATTTTGTTGATGGCCTTCAATTATTATGAGCAGGGCCCGGCACTTCAAAAAGCACTGGCGAGAAATGGTGTTCCGTACCACGAAAGTGTGTACAAACGTGCGTTCCACGGTATTGGCATAGCAGAGGGAACGGATGCAGAAGGCTGGCTCAACGATGCCGCCGCCTTCTGGGAAGAGCAGACCGCGCAGGCGCAGCAGCCTGCTGCATAAGGATCAAGAAAGGAAGCGTTGTAGGATGAAGAACTGGAACGAGACGTTCCGCAGCCTGAATGTGGGCCTGCCGGACGATGTGGAGCGGCTGAAGGCCGCCGGGTATTATCAGGAGGCCATCGAGCGGATCGACGCCTATCTGGCCGAGGACTGGACGGTGACCCAGAACAGCCCCCGCAGCCAGGGCGCGGAACCGGTGGGAGAGGAGCTGCCCCAGAACCCCACGCCCCACGGTGTGGAGGCCCTGCGGGACGCGATGCTGGCCCAGCGGGAGATGATGCGCCGCATCCCGGCAGAATACTGCTACACCGAGGACGAAGCCGTGGCCCGGATGCAGGGGCTGGTGCGGGACTTCACGCGCGAGGAGTTCCGGCTTCTCGTGAAGGAGGGCCGGGTGGACTGGCGGTTCGTGGAAGGGGGGAAGCACTACCTCGACCGCCTTGCCGAAACGCTGCTGGCGACCCATGCCGACCTCGCCGCCCGCCAGATCGACCCGCCTGCCCCCGGCACCTCGGCGCGGGAGCTCCGCAACCGCCAGCATGAGCAGATGGAGCGGGACGGCCAGGCAAGCGCCCGCATCACCCTGAAGACCAGCGTTGGCATGTCGGACGAAGCCTTTGCCGCCGCACTGGCCGAGGCGAAGGCGAAGGGGCGGAACCGTGTGCATGCCCGCGCCTGGCTGCCCACCCCGGCCGCCTGTCTTTCCCAGAGCGAGATCGAGCTGCTGGACTGCCCCGAGCCGCCTGCCCGCATCGCGGACGAGAACGCGCCCCAGCGGACGGCCTTCTGGGAGGCAGACCTCACCGAGAACCGCCGCTTTGGGGTGGAGTACCGCTACCGGACCACGGCCGTCTACACAGACCCGATGGACATCCGGCCGGATGCACAGCAGCCGACCTTTGACACCGGTGAGGAAGCGCCGCACATCGTCTTCACGCCCTATCTGCGGGCGCTGGCCCACCAGCTGACCGACGGCATCACCGACCCGGCGGAAAAGGCAAAACGCATCTACGATTACGTCACCCTGAACGTGCGCTACCACTATCAGCCCGCCTACTTCGTGCAGGAGTGCCTGCCCGACCAGTGCGCCCGGAACCGCCGGGGCGACTGCGGCATCATGGCGCTGACCTTCATCACCCTCTGCCGTCTGGTGGGTATCCCGGCCCAGTGGCAGAGCGGCCTGTCCGTCTCGCTCACAGGTGTGGGCTGCCACGACTGGGCCATGTTCTACATCGCGCCCAAGGGCTGGATGTATGCGGACTGCTCATTCGGCGCATCGATGGCGCGGCAGGGCGATGAAAAGATGCGCCGCCACTACTTCGGCAGTCTGGACACCGGGCGGATGGTGGCGAACCGCACCTTCGAGGCCCCCTTCGACCCGCCCATGACCGGCTTCCGCTCCGACCCCTACGACAACCAGTCCGGCGAATGCGAGGTGGACGGCGTGGGCCTGTACGGCGATGCCCTTGACACCCGCAAGGAACTTGTGAACTACGAATTACTGTAAAAAAACACCGGGCCCTGCCTTCTGCGGGACCCGGATTTTGATGATAGGAGAAAACCATTTATGGAATATCTGGCAGGACTTTACACCCTTCTGCTGGTCGTCATCTGCCTGGAACTGGCCGTGGTGCTCTGGCGCACCGGCAAAAAGCAGGGCGGTGCACCGGATCACGACGAGCTCAAGCGCTGGATGCAGCAACAGTTGGATGCGCAGGCTAAGGAGTTTGCGGCCAGGCAGTCGGCCCTCGCTGAGCAGAATCACACCGCCCTGCGCAGCGTCAGCGAGACGCTGCAGACTGCGGTGCAGAACATGAGCACGACGCTGGCACAGGGGCAGGACAGCCAGCAGCAGCTTCTGGAACACCGTCTGCGTTCGCTGGAAGCATCCAATACCCAGAAGCTGGAAGAGCTGCGCCGGAGCATGGCCGAGAGCATGACTGCCCTGCAGGCCGAGAACAACCGCAAACTGGATGAGATCCGCCACACCGTCGATGAACAGTTGCAGGATACCCTGCAAAAGCGGGTGAGCGAGAGCTTCAAGGCCGTCAACGAGCAGCTGGAACAGGTGTATAAGGGGCTGGGCGAGATGCAGAACCTTGCCGCCGACGTCGGCGGGCTGAAGCAGGTGCTCTCCGGCGTCAAGACCCGCGGCATCCTCGGCGAGATCCAGTTGGGGGCCATTCTGGAAGAGATCCTTGCCCCGGAACAGTACGAGACCAATGTGGCCACCATCCCCGGCAGCAGCCAGCGGGTGGAATATGCCGTCAAGATGCCGGGCGTGGACGGCAGCACGGTCTGGTTGCCCATCGACTCGAAATTCCCCGGCGACACCTACGCCCATTTGCAGGATGCACAGGCTTCCGGCGATGCGCAGGCGGTGGAGAATGCCCGCCACGCGCTGGAGCTGGTGTTGCGCAGCGAGGCAAAGGACATCCGCGAAAAGTACGTGGAACCGCCCTATACCACGACGTTTGGCATCCTGTTCCTGCCGTTTGAGGGCCTGTATGCCGAGGTGGTCAATGCCGGATTGCTGGAAGTGCTGCAGCGGGACTATCAGGTGAATGTGGCCGGCCCCAGCACCATGGCGGCCCTGCTGAACAGTTTGCAGATGGGCTTCAAGACGCTGGCTATCCAGAAGCGGTCGGGTGAGGTCTGGCAGCTGCTCGGTGCCGTGAAGACCGAGTTCGACAAGTTCGGGCAGGGGCTCTCCAAAATGCAGCAGCGCCTCCGCCAGACCGACGAAGAGCTTGACAACCTCATCGGGGTGCGCAGCCGCGCCATCAGCCGGAAACTGCGCAGCGTCCAGAGCCTCGACGAGGCCGCAGCGGCCACCCTGTTGGAGCTGGACGCCCCGCTCCGTCCGCTTTCCGGCGGGCAGCTCCCCCAGAGCGGGAGCCAGTGGAAGGACGGCGAACTCTGAGCTGGGCGAAAAAGCAGGAGGTGACGGAGAGGGGAAAGCCAGCCAGACGCTTAGACGCAGTGCCGGTTACGGCCCTGCCATAATCTGCACTGCGTCTTTTTAATCCTCTGTATACGCAAACAATTCTTCCACCGTGGTGTGAAAGACCTTTGCAATGTCCATCGCCAGTTTCAGGGATGGGTTGTACTTGCCTTTTTCAAGGTTGACAATGGTTTCCCGGCGTACCCCGACCAGCTCGGCCAGCTCCGCCTGCTTGAAATTGTCCCGCTCCCGGTATTCTTTCAGTTTTGTGACCAGTGCCATGCTCAGAGTCCTTTCTCGTCCATCAGCCAGAATGCAACCGTGCGCACGACTTCAATCAGGATCAGCGTCCCCATCAGGCAGTAGCCGATGACCTCGGTGGTAAGCACGAGCCGACCGATGGCACAGGCAAAGCCAATCCCAATCAGGGCGGCCCTGCAGACCTTCAGACAGATGCTGTCGCATCGGTGGAGATTGGCCTCGGCCATTTCGTCGGCAGCTTCCTGCTTATATTTCCGCACCCGGATAGCGCGGAATACAAAATACCAGAACGTGAAGCCACCCACAACGGTCTGAATCGTGGGATAAAAATCCTTCCAGTCGTTCCGTGCCCACATCCAGTAGTAGAGCGCGACCAGAACGGCAAAGATGATCTTACCAGCGACCAGTTCTTTCAACGTTACTTTTTTCATAGGAAAGTTCCTTTCTTGTGAATGAAGATAAAAACAGTAAAAAGCGAGGTGAGAAATTTCGCACACATTGTGTGATAAATATATCACATGGCATAGAGCATGTCAATAGAAAATGTGCGAAAAATATAACTTTTCCAGAACGCATGATGAACAGTCCAGCCTTCATGTGGACGAAGAACCCGGTGACCGCGCCTCCGACTGCGGCGGCATCATGGAGCCGGTGGCCGTCTGGGTGCGCAAGGGCGGCGAGTGGGCGATCATCCACCGCTGCAAACGCTGCGGAGAACTCAGCTCCAACCGGGTGGCGGCAGACGACAACCCCATGAAGCTCATGAGCATTGCCATGAAGCCGTTGTGCGCTCCGCCGTTCCCGCTGGACTATCTTGAAGAAATGACCGCCCTGATGGGCGGCGATGGACGGATGCGATAAGCCGCAGGAGGAACTGCAAGATGAACTATATCAGAGTTACCAAGGAAAACATCGACAAGGAACACATCTGTTGTGCTATGTCCGGCCAACAGAGCCTTGCCAAGAAGGAATGGCTTAAGCAGCGATTTGAGGAGGGGCTTGTTTTCTACCGCAGCGCAGAGCGCGGCAAGTGCTTTATCGAGTACATCCCGGCAGAAAACGCATGGGTGCCCATTGATGCGGCAGGCTGGCTTTATATCAACTGCCTGTGGGTCTCCGGTTCCCTGAAAGGGCACGGCTATTCCAGCGAACTGCTGGAAAAATGCCTTCGGGATGCCAAGGCACAGGGCAAAAACGGCGTTTGCATTCTGTGTGCCGAGGGGCGCAAACGGGAGTTTCTTGCTGACCCAAAGTTTTTGACCCATAAGGGCTTCAAGGTTTCGGACATCTCCGATTGCGGAATCAATCTCATGTACCTGCCCCTTGCAGAGAGTGCCCAGCCGCCAAAATTCAAAGACTGTGCCAAGCATCCCAAGGTGGAGGAAAATGGCTTTGTCCTCTACTATACCGACCAGTGCCCCTACACCTATTATTGGGTGCCAAAGGTACAGGAGGCTGCAAAGGAACATGGAATTCCGTTCAAAGCCATCCACATCACCGAGAAAGAGACGGCACAGAATGTGCCTGCACCGGTCACAACATACGCATTGTTCCGGGATGGGAAGTTTGTGACCCAGAGCATCCAGTCGGACAAGAAATTCTTGAAATTGGCGGCAGAATAGCAGAATAATTGAATCAAACCAGACGCCAGACGCAGTGCAGCCCATAGAATTGGGGTGCGCTGCGTTTTTATTCGTTGGGGCTATTTTGCAATAGCCCCTTCATTTTTGCTTGTTTCCGGTGAAAGCTGTGGCGCGGGAACGTTCCATTCAGCGGGCCTTCTTGGGGCCGCTGTCGTCCGGGGCTGCATCCCTGCCGGAATTCAAAATTGCTGCGAACTGCTGCAGCTGCTTGAGGGAACTGACCCCCAGCTTTTCGTAGATGTTCTTGTTGTGGAAGCGCAGGGTGCTGTCCTTGATGTCCAGCTGCTCCACGATCTCCCTGGAGCGCAGCCCGGCGGCGTAGCCGTCAAAGATGCGGCGTTCGGTCTTGGTCAGGCTGGGAATGCCCGCCACGAAGGTCTGGAAGGCATCGGGCACCGACTCGTTGCGGCACACGTCCGCCAGCCGGGACAGCTCAGTCTGCATCTGCTGGCGCTCCATCTGCAGCTCGTCCATCCGCCGCCGGGACTCCCGCCGGTCTTCCTCAAGCTGCCGGAACGCAGGCGAAAGGATGTGCCGGTGGAAGTAGATACAGCAGAATACCACAAAAAAGGTAATGAACAGGCCGATCAGCAGCATTTGCAGATCGCCGGACAAGACCAGACGCTGGTAGTCTGCCATGGGGATGCAGACAGCCAGCCGGTAGGACTGTTTCTCGTTCAGGCGGCAGATCTCCGTGATGCCCGCATAGGCGCCGTCGGCACCGATCAACTGGGTCAGCCCACCGCCCATGCTGCGCAGCACCAGTGTATCCCGGAGGGCATGGTAGTAGCCATCGGTGGTGCCGCTGCTGAGAGCGGCTCCGGCGCTCAGCTCGCTGCCCGCCGGGGCAAGAAGGCAGCTCAGACGATCAAAGCCTGTGGGCTGGGCAAAGTTCTGCTTGAAGTAGCTCTCACTGATCTCAAAGCCGCACAGCCCGTACATTGTGCCGTCCTGTCCCCGCAGAGGCAACACGAACAGCTGCACCTCCTCTGAGGTGCCGGGAATGCTGAACCGCTCGGTCAGCGTATAAGACTGGTACAGCGGGGTGTCGCTGGGGGTCATCCAACGGTCGTAGTCCGGGAACTGGTCGGTCTGGAACTCCATGCGCCATTTGCGGTGGGGCATCACGCTGTGAGTCTTGCCCACCTCCGCACTGCCCCGGTAGAGCAGCAGGGGCACAGTGGGGGTGTCGGCCCCGCTTTTCTGCACATACAGCCCGGCGCGGGAATGCCCGGCACCCTCCATGCGGGTGTTGACGGTGGCATCCAGCAGCACAAAGGCTCCGGAACAGCTGCTCTGGCGCAGCGTGCGGCAGAGCGGCTCGATCATTTCCTCTTCCAGCGCGTTCAGCACTTCGGGGGAATCGTTCAGCTGGTCAAAGGTCATCTCCCGGCTGGCAAGCTGCCTGTCTACAAGGCTGCCCATATCTTCGGAAAGGTTCACGCCCATGATCGCCAGCTGGTCAAAATAGCGTTCCATATCGTTCTGGAACACCGAAAACTGGATCTCCATGCTGCGGGTGATGTCCTTTTTGGTGTTATGCAGACTGGCAAACAGGAACAGCGCCGCACCAAAGGTCAGCACCAGCAGCACCACCAGAAGCAGGCAGGGCCACAGCAGCCGGGAGCTCATGGAACTCTGGCGGATCTTCTCACGTTGCCGGGCAAAAAAGTGCATCAAAGTCCCTCCTTTCCGGCTAAGCGGCAGACTCAGGCATTGTCACACAGCAGCTGCCATGTCTCCTCGGTCAGAGCCTCCAGCGTTTCGCCATTGGCCAGACGCCGGGGGTAGTCCTTCTGGCGCTGGCGCAGACTGTCGTAGAAGGTTTTCGTCTTGGCATGGTATCCCACGATACCCGGCTCGGACACCGGGGTATTCTGGATGCGCATCTCGTTGTAAACATCGTACAGCCGCTGATAGCTCGGCTGCTCGAACGGATAGTCCGCAATGGCATCAAAGGCATCACGAGACACCGGCATATACCCGGTATCGGCGGCAAATTCCAGATTGCGCTGCTGTTCCGTGAGCCAGCGCAGGAACACCGCAGCGGCTTCGGCCTTCTGGTCGGTGGTCTTGAAGGCGCACAGGCCCACACCGGCCTGCGGCATCAGGGGCGTGGCGGTGCCGGCGGCGTGGGGCAGGGGAGCCAGCATCAGGTCGGTGGGCTCGGTGGTGTTGTCCGGGTAGGTGACGACATCGTTGTAATAGAGGATGGCCGCAGAGCTGCCAAGGCCAGCCAGCGTCTCGCCGGTCATCACCTGCGTGTTAGAGTACAGGTCCGACACCAGAATATCGCCCTGCACCAGGGCCTTGGCAAACTCCATCCACGAAGCACGAAAGGCCTTGTTGGTCAGGTCGTACCAGCTACCCTTGTACAGCTCTCCGCCGCCCTGTTCCAGCGCGTTCAGCTCCACCAGACGTAGCGGATAGTCCAGCGCGCAGAAAGGCTTGCCCTGCGACCACTGCCGGTAGGAATCCGCCATGGTAAAAAAGCCGTCCCATGTGGCAAGGGTGGAAAGCCGCGCCCCGGTGTCCGCCGCAAACCGGGCGTACTGGGAGCCATTCAAAAAGATGAGCTGGGTGGATTTGGACACCGGGAACACCACCTGCCGCCCGTCGATGATGCCGTCCTGCACAAAGCCGGGCACATAGGCCGCCATGTCCTCGGCGGTGAACCAGTCGTTCCAGTCCACAAGGGTCTCGATGCCCAGCGCACTGGCATCTGAAGCGTGGGCCGAGAACAGGTCCGGCAGGTCCAGCGCACCGGGCTTGTCGGCCTTGGCATCCTGCAGCTGACTGCCAATGGCGGCGCTGTTGGTCATGTTGGTCACGTTGAGCAGGATGCCCTTCTCCTTTCCCACCGTATCGTTGAACTCGGTGAGCAGACGGTTCATGGGCGAATCTGCCTGCTCGCCATACACATGCCAGATGCTGAGCATGGTGGGGTCCTTGGCAGAGAGCAGGGTCTTGCTGCCGCCGCAGCCCGCAAGGACCAGACCGGGGAGAACTGCCGCAAGCTTCAAAAATGTCCTTCGTTCCATGTTCGTGATTCCTTTCCACACATTGCAGCCAGAGGGGGAAAACCAGCACAAGAAGGGCCGCAGTTTCCCGTTTTGGCGGAAAACCGCCCCGAAATCCCCCCAATTTTTGGCTTTTTGGGGGGATTCCTTACGGGGAAGGCCCAAAATCCCCAAAATTTATTTTTGAAATGCCCCCCAAAAACGACTATTCTAGGGGGGCATTTTTTTCTTGAGTATGATACAGTACAGACAGAAGATTTCCCATGCTGGGTGCGGGGTGCCCGTTGTTATGCACAAGGCATCTCAACAAGTGCCAACAGATTCTATCTATAAGGATAGCACAAGATGAGACAGACCGCAAGTGCAGAGAACGCCCCAGAGCCCGAAGCCCCACCCTCAAAAACAGAGGGAGCAAAGAAAGGAGCATCCTATGAAGGAGACAAAACACCGCAGTACCCGGTGGGCCCTTGGCGCATGGGCGCTGGTGCTGGCTGCGGCCCTGCTGCTGGCAGGGTGCGGCGGCGCAGCGGCCCCCGCGGCCCCCGCAGGCTCCGGCGCCGCTGCCGACCAAAGCTCCGACAGCAGCCGAAGCACCCCCGTCGCGGTGGTGCAGGCCGCCCAGACAGACCGCATCACCGACCAGTTCGCGCTGGAAAAGAACGTTTCGGGCGTGTGGGGGGAGGACGCGGTGCAGTACATTTCCGTCCATGTGCCGCAGCTGGAATGCGGCAGCTCGGATGCTGTAAGCCTGAACAAGGAGCTTGCCGCCATTTATGCGGCGGATTTCCGGGAATATGAGGCCTACGAGGAGGCCGGGCAGCCGGGCGGCGAGTACCCGCAGATCGGTGTAGGCTGGGATGCCTACTGGTACGGCGACTGCGTCAGTCTGGTGGTGCGCAGCCGCTATGACGGCACCGCCCCGTGGCGTTACAGCGGCTGGTGCTTCGATTTTGCCAGCGGCCGGCAGCTCACCTTGGCCGAGATGCTGCAGCGGATGGGTCTGGACCCGGACACCGTGCAGCAGCAGGTGCAGCGGCAGGCCATGCAGGCCTTTGACCGGGAGATGGCGCAGGGCGCGTATTACGAGAGCCTGCGTCTCGGCGGAGAGTTGTCGCAAATGCGGATGGACACGCTGGAATACAATGAACTGGAAAACCTTTGCCTGCTTTTGCCGGAGCAAAATCAGCTGGTGCTCCGGGGCAGATACAGCGCCGCGTCCGAAGAGAGATGGCAGCAGCTGGATATGGAGATCCCGCTGCAGACCGCTGCCCAGCCGCAGGCGCAGCCGGTGCTGACTGACACCTTCGACGGCGTGCAGGTGCAGCTGAATGGAACGCAGGCCACCATCACCGTGAGCCCTGCACCAAAAACCGCTACTTGGGACACGGAACTCAACCTCCGGCTGGAACAGGCGCACACCTACCCGATCCTTGGCTCTTACAATGAATATGTGGACGTGTGCATCGGTCAGCAGACCGACTCGGTCTTCCACCCGGTGGTCTATCTGCTGACCAAAGACGGCGTGGTGGAGTATGTAGATGTGCTGCGCTGCCTTCTGTTCGGAAACGCCATGATCTGTCAGGACCCCATCTACATTGCCAACAACGGCGTGTCGCTGGAACGCAGCGGCAATAGCAAGGTGAACCTGCGCCGGAAGGATGGCTCTGTACTGAAGCTGGCCGACCTGTTGTCAGAGTGGAGCACGCAGGATATCCCTTATTCCATCGCCGGCTCCTACAACTACACCGACGAAAACGGCTGGAGCTGGATGGATCTGACCAGCGACGGCAGCGTTCAGCTGGGCGTGCAGGACAACAGCCGCATCGATCAGGGCGATGCCGCGTATCTGGGCGTGGTGCCCGAGGGCATGGTGCTGGGCATCTCTGCCAACGAGACCGAAGCCGGGCAGTCGTCCATCGAGTTTGTGGCGGCGTTCAAGATAGACATGTACAACAACCTGACCCTGACCATGATCGCCGGGCAAAACCCCTTTGCCGAGGGGGAGACCCAGCTGCAAATGACCTACAGCTGCGGCTGAGAAAACAAGGAGAACGACCATGAAACACAAACGCCTTACCGCGCTGGTGCTGGCTGCCGCGCTGGTGCTGGCCGGGTGTGGCGGCACAAAAAGCAGCTCCGGCTCCGCTGCCGCCAGCCAAAGCACCGGCAGCAGCCAGAATGCCCCGGCGCTTGCAACCCAAAAGGAACGTATCACGGAGCAGTTCACGCTGGAAAAGACCATCCGGCAGTACGAATGGGACAGCGCACAGAAGCTGACCATCCATGTGCCGCAGCTTGTGTGCGACAGCCCGGACGCCGCTTATCTCAACGATGAGCTTGCCGCCAGGTATGCGGCGGAATATCGGGATTATGAAAGCTATCCGCAGGCTGAGGTGTCGCAGGACGAATGGTGCTCGCAGACTTACATCGACTGGGACGCCTACTGGTACGGCGACTGCGTAAGCCTTGTGGTGAGCAGCTACTACGGCGGTACCGACCCCATCTATTCTCAGGGCTGGTGCTTCGATTTTGCCACCGGAAAGCTGGTCTTCGTGACGGAAATGCTGCAGCGCATGGGGCTGGACCCGGACGAGGCGCAGCTTGCGGTATACCGCGCTGCCATACAGACTTTTGACCGCAACATGGTGCAGCAGGAATATTACGATTCCCTGCGGGAAAGCGGCATGCTCTCCGGGATGCGCGCCGACACCCTGCGGGACAACGGGCTGGAAAACCTGACCGTTCTGCTGGAAAACGAAAATACCGTCACCCTTGTTGGCGGATACCACACCACCGCCGGCAGCGGCTGGCGTCCGCTGAAGGTGGAACTTCCGCTGACCCCCGCCGCCCCTGCCAAAACGCCGGTACTTACCGATACCTACGGCAGCGTTTCGGTGTTGCTGGACGGCGACACCCGCACCGTTACCATCAAACGCACCCCT
This sequence comes from Faecalibacterium sp. Marseille-Q3530, assembly GCF_017377625.1. Taxonomy (NCBI): domain Bacteria; kingdom Bacillati; phylum Bacillota; class Clostridia; order Eubacteriales; family Oscillospiraceae; genus Faecalibacterium; species Faecalibacterium sp. Marseille-Q3530. Next base: position 88,925 of record NZ_JAFREH010000009.1, read on the forward strand.
GAGACCATCGCATGGGCAGAGGATTATGATATCCGTCTGGACGGCGATGTCACCCTGCCCATCCGCAACGCCTATCATAATTATGTAGATGTGTGCATCGGCGAGCTGGGCGCGTCCTTCCACCCCGTGGTCTACCTGCTTACCGAGGATGGCTTTGTGGAGTATGTGGATGTGCTGCGCTGCCTGCTGTATGGCCAGAGCCTGTTCTGTGCCGACCCCATCTATATTGCCAACAACGGCATCGCGCTGGCGCTGCGGGACGCCGAGGTCAGCCTGCTGTGTGCAGACGGTACGGAAACAGAGCTTGCCCCGCTGACCGCTGAGTGGAACAGCCCGCAGACGGTAGATTCCACCGGCAGCTTCAGCCTTGGGGAAGGGGAGGACTGGTGCTGGCTGGACCTGAATTCAGGCGGCGGCTGCCAGCTGGCCACCCACAACAACCGCTATTTCTATCAGGGTGCTGTCACCTATCTGGGCGCTACCCCGGACGGCACCGCGCTGGGCTTCTCTCTTATCCGCGACACCGAAAACGGCCCGGAATGGGTTGCGTTCAGCGCTGCATTGAAGCTTGATTATCGCATTGATTGCCTGATCCTTACCCCCCTGAGCGGGCAGAACCCCTTGACGAACGAAACGGTCCCGCTGGTGCTGACCCACAGCTACGGCTGATAAACGAGCAGGAGGTGCAAGATGAAACACCTGGCACTGTGCGGCGCACTGGCGGCTTTGCTGGCGGCGCTGCTGGCAGGCTGCGGGGCAAGGGCCGCGGCCTCTGCCCGCCCGGCTGGCAGCCGGGAGCTGAAATCGACCCCGCCGGATGCCATGCACGTCACCGCGGCGATCACCGAGCAGTACACCCTTGAAAAGGTGGTGCAGGCGGAAAACGGCGGCAAGGTCCGACTGAACATCCACCTGCCCCGGCTGGAAAGCGACAGCGCCGACGCCGCCCGCATCAACGCCGAGATTACCCGCTCCTACGAATACGATGTGCTGGACTATGCGGACAGCCCGGCGGCGGCCGACCCGGCCGTGTGGGATTTCAGCATTGAAATGAACTGGGAAGCAAGCTGGTATGACGATTGTGTCAGCCTTGTGGTCAGCAGCAGCTACGGAGGTACCGGCGCCCCCTTCTACGACGGCTGGTGCTTCGATTTTGCCAGCGGAAACCAGCTGACCGTCACCCAGATGCTGCAGCGCATGGGGGCAGACCCCGTTGCGCTGGAAGAGGCGCTTTACCGCGACGTGAAGCGCCGGGATGAGCTGGACCGTCAAGCCGCCATCGAGAGAGGACTGCTGCCCACCGGCAGCCTGAAAGAGGGAAACACCGCATGGTGGACTTCGCTGGACGAGCTGCCTTTTTCGCTGGACGGCAAGGGGAACATTTCCTTTGTAGTCAGCCGGTTCAGCGCCGCCCAGGAGGAATATGTAGACGACAAAGTGACTCTTCCTCTGGACGCGCAGCCGCTGCCACCGGACTGGGAGTGGCAGGTGCTGGCCGAGTGGATGGCAGTCACGGCGGTGACGCAGGGTGAAAGCTATGCCCCCGCCGACCGCAACGAAAGCTGCACCCTGCGGCTGGAACAGACCGAGATCACCGGCACGGTGACCGTCTCCTTCATCCGGGAAACATACGTCAGCCCGCAGATCCAGTCCGCTGCCGAGACCCGCACCGGAGAGCTGAATGCCGGCGCTGTGACCGGCTGGGACGGGAAAAAAAGTCAGGGCTGGAACCTGACATGCCTCAGCGAGGACGGCAGAAGCCGCTGGACCATCTCCAGGATGGAGGACGGCTCGCTGCGAATGCAGTCCATCGGCCTGAAAAAGGGCAGTGAGGTCTGGTACGTTTTTCAACGCACCGAGGCATGGGACGACATCGGCTTCACCGCCATCCCCCGCAGGCTGTGGGGCACTTACCGCGCCGGAGACGAGTCTGCAAAGGGGATCCGCTGGATGACCTTCCTGCCGGACGGCAGCTGCTGTATGAGCGTGGAATGGGACGGGTGGAGCGGCATTCTGACCGGCACCGCAGAGGGAACGCAGGGCCGCACCGAGGACGGCACCGAGCTGCATTTTACATTGACCGATCAGAACGGCAAGCCGTGCGAGTTCTGGGCCATTCTGCTGAACGATGACGGCAGCCCCAGCGGCTGCAGCCTGAAATACCGCGCCGGAGAAGTGCTGTTTGACCGGGACACGCGTCCCATTTACTGGAAAAACGACTCCCCGGATCTAACCCTTGTACCGTGACCGAAACCGAACGCAATGCGATGACAAAGCGTTGTCGCTTACAACAAACAAATAACAGGAGGAAATTACTATGGGTCTTATCAAAGCAGGTATGGGCGCACTGGGCGGAACCCTTGCAGACCAGTGGAAGGAATTTTTCTACTGCGATTCTCTGGACAAAGATGTGCTGATGGTCAAGGGCCAGAAGCGCACCTCCCGCCGCAGCTCCAACAACGGCGAGGACAACATCATCACCAACGGCAGCGGCATCGCCGTGGCAGACGGACAGTGCATGCTCATCGTGGAGCAGGGCCGCGTGGTGGAGGTGTGCGCTGAGCCGGGCGAGTTCACCTTCGATGCTTCTACCGAGCCAAGCGTTTTTACCGGCAACTTCGGTGACAGTCTGGCGGAAACCTTCCTGACCGTGGCCAAGCGCTTTACTTACGGCGGCGACACCGGCAAGGACCAGCGCGTGTACTACATCAACACCAAAGAGCTGGGCGAGATCCTGTACGGCACTGCCACCCCCATCCCCTTCCGGGTGGTGGTCAGCGAGGAGCGGGGCTACAAGCTCTCGGTGAACCTGCGGTGCAACGGCAGCTTCACCTGCCGCATCTGCGACCCGCTGCTGTTCTACACCAACGTGTGCAGCAACGTCTCCACCCAGTATGACGCATCCGAGATCGCACCCCGGCTGAAGAGCGAGCTGATGAACGCCCTGCAGCCTGCCCTTGCCACCCTTTCGGCAAACAAGGTGCAGTATTACGAGATTCCCGCCCACACGCTGGAGATCTCCGAGGCGCTCAACGAGCAGCTGTCCAGCGTCTGGCGCAAAAAGCGCGGCATTGAAGTGTTCTCCTTCAACATCAACTCCCTGTCCATCCCGGAGGAGCAGCAGAAGAAGATCACCGAGTGGGAAGAGAACGCCATGACCACCGATCCCACCACCGCTGCCGCCCGTCTGGTGGGTGGTCAGATCGACGCCATGAAGACCGCCGCCGGCAACACCGCCGGTGCCATGACCGGCTTTATGGGCATGGGCATGGCAGCCGGTGCAGGCGGTATGGGCGGCATGAGCGCCCAGAACCTGTTCGCTATGGGCCAGCAGGCCCGTCCGGACAGCGTGGACGCGCCCCAGCAGGTCAGCCGTCCCGCACCCGCCCCGGCGGACAGCTGGCAGTGCAGCTGCGGCGCCACCGTTACCGGCAAATTCTGCCCGGAATGCGGCAGCAAAAAGCCGGAGCCGAAGCCCGCTGCGGACAGCTGGACCTGCAGCTGCGGTGCCACCGTCACCGGCAAGTTCTGCCGGGAGGGCGGCAACCCCAAGCCCGCCGGTACGCCCAAGTATCAGTGCGACAAGTGCGGCTGGGAGCCGGAAGACCCTGCTCACCCGCCCAAGTTCTGCCCAGAGTGCGGCGACCCCTTTGACGAGAGCGACCAGACCTGACCTGACAAATACAGAGCAATGAAAGGAGCATACCATGATGGGATTCTTTTCCAACCTGTTCGCAAAACAGAACTGTGCCGTCTGCGGCAAGGAGTGCGGCACCCTGCACCGCTCCAAGCTCCGGGACGGACAGTTCCTCTGCGACGACTGTGGCAACAAGTGCTCCAAATACATCCGGCTCAGTGAGCTGACGTTGGACGAGGCCAAGGAGCACATGGAGTACATGGCTCGGATGAAGTGGGTATTCGACGAGGTGTTCAACAAGACCGAGTTCCGGGTCAACGCATACCCCTCCACCCCGACGCAAATGGGGCTGGTGTTCTGCGATGAGCTTGGAATGCTGTACATCGACGACCGCACCGGCGGACGGGGCAAGATGCCGGAGCTGATCCGCTACGACCAGATCGCCAGCTATGAGGAGTATCTGGACGAGACTCCCGCCAAGGAGCCTGGTCAGGAACCCACCCTCAACGGCGGCGGTCTGAAGCTGAAGCTGGTGCAGCCACGCAGCATCACCGAGGCCCAGACCCAGCGGGGCATGCGCCCCCACCCCTACATCAAGCAGGAGCTGGTCATCTGCTTCAGCAAGCGGGACCGGCGGGAGATCGGCTATGCCCACATCGCACGGCAGCATCTGGACCACATCTTCGGGGTCCACGATAATGAGACCAGCATGTTCGGCTTCCGGATGTCCAAGGCCGAGGAACGGGAGCTGAAGGGCCAGATGGGCATGATTGGTGCCATGGGTGCCGTGGCATCCGCCGCCATGAAGGGCGGGCAGCTCTCTGAGCAGGAAAAGGCCCGCTTTGTGGAGAACATCAATCTGGCAAACGACGCCCAGACCGGCGGCATGGCAGTGTACAGCCGCCGTGCCGACGAAGCTTTTGCAAAGGTGCAGTGACCCCAAAAGGAGGAACGGATATGAGAAAGATCCAGCGCAGAGATTTCCTCAAGGCCATGGGCCTTGCCACCGCCGCCATCGGGCTGACCGCCTGCGGCGGCTCCGGTGCCGCCAGCGCATCCAGCGTTTCCAGCGCACCGGCTTCCAGCAGCAGTGCCCCGTCCGCTTCGGCACAACCGGAAGCAGCAGAGGACAAAGCCGCCCCTGCAGGGGTCCCTGTGACCCAGTTCCAGACCGGGGAACTGACCATCGGCGAATACACCTTCAAGGCACAGTACATTCCCTTTGACATCCGCCGCGAGGTATGCGGTGCCTATCATCTGATCCACGCGGACAGCTACCGGGGCAATTACTTCTTCAGTTTCTACAACGAGGACGATGAAAAGCAGTCTGCCAAAATCTTCGAGTATGCCATCAAGGACGACCGGCTGACCCCGGTGGAAGAGTACAACATTGACGGCAGCAACGCCCTCAGCATCGACCGCAATGGCATCCTGTACGCCATGGACAACTTTGATGTCTACTGCTACGATCTGAACAGCAGCGACCCGGAGGAGCCCAGCGACGCACTGGACTACTCGGGCAGCTGCTATTCCTCCAAGGACCGGGATCTGACCGTGATCTACTGGACCAACTCCGCGCCGGTGCTGGTGCAGGACGGCGAGTACACCGAGCTGACGCTGGAGGGCGATAACGAGATCGGCCCCTTCTGCAGCATGCCCTCCCTGAACCTCAGCGGGGACGAGCTGCTGACGGTGGGCGAGCTGGACTCCAGCGGCGACTACTACTTTGCTGCCTTTGATCTGGACGGCAATGAGCTGGCCCGCAGCTCGCAGCCGGTGGGCAGCTTTGACGCCGTGATGATGAAGCGCCCCAACGGCTATCTGCTGGATACGGGCTATGTGTGGGAGCTGTACGGGCCGGACGGCACTTTTTTGGAAAAGTCCCTTCCCGTGGGTGAGCGCGAGACCCTGTGCCAGCTGTGCGGCGACTTCTGCACCTTTGATGTTTTCCTGCCGCTGGAAGAAAACGCTTTCCTGGCAGTGGGCCACCACGGCAAAGCCACCGAGCCGGACGAGCCGGTGGTGTTCCGCATCACTACGGATTTCTGAGCCGACCGCTTCGGCGGGAAGACCAACGCAAAAACAGCGGGGCCGGGGAAGAGCCCCCGGCCCCCTTTGGAACAACAGGAGGAAACGCTATGGCAGGAATGCTGGAATACAAGTGCCCCTGCTGCGATGGCGCCATCCAGTTTGACAGCGCCACCCAGAAGATGAAATGCCCCTACTGCGACACCGAGTTCGACGTGGATACGCTCAAGGGCTACGACGAGGAGCTGAAGGACGAAAAGCCCAGCGAGATGGAGTGGGCCACCCCCGGCGGCAGCTGGGCAGAAGGGGAGACCGCCGGTCTGCACACTTACAGCTGCAAGAGCTGCGGCGGCGAGATCGTGGGCGACGACACCATGGCCGCGTCCGCCTGCCCGTTCTGCGGCAACCCCATCGTCCTCACCGGACAGTTTGCCGGAACGCTGCGGCCCGACCTTATCATCCCCTTCAAACTGGACAAAAAGGCCGCCAAGGACAAATTGCAGGAACACCTTAAGGGCAAGATCCTGCTGCCCAGGGTGTTCCGCAGCCAGAACCACATCGACGAGATCAAGGGCGTGTATGTGCCCTTCTGGCTCTTCGACAGCGACGCCGACGCTCAGCTGCGGTTCACCGCCACCCGGACCCGCAGCTGGTCGGACAACAAGTACGACTACACCGAGACCAACTACTACTCCGTCCGGCGGGACGGCACCCTCGGCTTTGATGCGGTGCCGGTGGACGGCTCGTCCAAGATCGAGGACGACCTGATGGAATCCATCGAGCCCTTTGCCATGCAGGATGCCATCCCCTTCCAGACCGCCTATCTGGCAGGCTATGTGGCAGACAAATACGATGTGAGCGCCGAGGACAGCATCGAGCGGGCCAACAAGCGCATCCGCCGCTCCACTGAGGAGACGTTCCAGCAGACCGTCACCGGCTACGACTCGGTCAAGGTGGAAAACAGCAGCATCCAGCTGCACGGCGGCAAGGCAAAGTACGCCCTGTTCCCGGTCTGGCTGCTGAGCACCAGCTGGCGGGGCGAGAACTACCTGTTTGCCATGAACGGGCAGAGCGGCAAATTTGTGGGCGACCTGCCTGTAGACAAAGGCGCGGCCCGCAAGTGGATGCTGGGCCTTACGGCTGCTCTTTCCGCCGCATCCTACGGCGTGATGTGGCTGCTGTGGCTGGCACGGATCCTGTAAAGGAGGGACGAACGATGAAAAAGACTTCCAACCGACTGCACTCCCTCTTTGCGGCGCTGGCAGCACTGGTCCTTGCGGCGGCGCTGGCTGTTCCGGCCTTTGCGGTGGAGGGCGGCTTTGCCGACCTGTACTACCGCATGAACGACAGCGCAAACGTCCTGACCGAGGACGAGGACAACGAGCTGGAGGACGCACTGGAAGAGCTGAGCCTGCGCCAGAGCTTTGATGTTGTCATTGCCACCATCGAGTCGCTGGAAAGCGTGGACTACGACAGCATGGAGGCCTATGCTGATGATCTCTATGATTACTGCCAGTTCGGCTACGGCTCCGATATGGACGGCGTGCTTCTGCTGGTGAGCGTGGGCGACCGCAAGTGGCACATCTCCACCTGCGGCTACGGCATCACCGCCTTTACGGATGCCGGCATCCAGTATCTTGGTGAGCAGATGACCCCCGACATGGCAGACGGCGATTACGCCGCCGCATTCCGCACCTTTGTCCAGTGGTCGGACGCCTACATCGACGCTGCCCGGTCGGGCCACCCCTATGACGTTAAGAACCTGCCCAGAGAGCCGCTGTCTCTCATGTACCTGTTCCTTGCGCTGGGCATCGGCCTTGTGCTGGCATGGGTCGTCGTCAGCGTAATGAAAAGCCAGCTGCGCAGCGTGGCGTTCCAGGAGAATGCCGCCAGTTATGTGCGGGAGGACAGCATGAATCTGACCAACAGCCGGGAGCTGTTCCTGTACCGGGATGTACACCGCACCGAGCGTGTGGAGGAAAAGGATTCCGACAGCTCCGGCGGCAGTTCCACCCACACCTCCTCCAGCGGCACCACCCACGGCGGCGGAGGCGGTTCGTTCTGAAAGGAGCATGTTTATGAACCCTTATCTTTCGGAAAAAGCCCGCGGCGAAGTCCCCCGTGTCCTCAAATGGCTGCGGAACGCGGGGCTTGCCTTCTGCGTGTTCTGCTCTGTCGGCGGGCTGTATACCCTCTGCCTGGACCTGCAGGCCAAGGACACCTCCCACGTTGTCGGGTATGTGTTCTGGATCGTGGTAGGCGCAGTGCCCCTTGTTCTGTTCGCACGCAACGAAAAACGCCGCTACCACGCAAGGACCATCGCCCGCCGGGTGGAGAGCCACTCCGGGCCGGAGGTGCCCCTGCGGTGGCTGTGCAACAGCGTTGGTATGGACACAAAGGACCTTGCATGGTATTTTGAAAACGGTTATTTTGTAAACCTCAGTCTGGATCTGAACCAGAAGATCGTCCGCAGGCGGACTGTACCCCGCCATGACCCGAACCGGGGCTGAACCCTCACAGCTGAAACAGAAAGGAGTATTTTCATGGGACTTTTTGATAAGATGAAGCAGGCCGTCTCCACCGCCGGTGGAAACCAGACCGTCACCTTTACCTTTCAAGCTCTACCGGAAAGCCTTGCCCAGATGCAGGCACTGCCGGAGGCCAGTCTGGACACCCCCTTTAAGACCGCAGCCCTCACCGTCTGCGCACTGTGCGCCTACGGTGCCGACAAAAACATCGGGCTGGAGATGCTCAACTGGCTGCGGGGCCCCCGCCCGCTGAACGGGCAGGAGAGCTCCTTTTTGAACGACCGCTTCCGGGACGGCAAGAGCTACATTCCCTTCTCCTACTTTGTGGGTGCATCGCCGGAAAACGGCTATACCCCCCGCCAGCCCTTCACGCTTCTGGTGGGCAGTGACCACACCTCCAACACCGAGGAGGGCTACTGCAAACTGTTCATCCCCTGCGGCGGTGCCGACGACCCCCGCCCCATCAAGCTGCGCCGCAAGGGCAGCGGGCAGTGGTTTTTGTGGGAGCAGTACCTGATGACCGCCATCCGCGTCCCGACATCGGCCGACCCGTGGGCATAAAACAAAGGAGCTGACATGAAAGCCATGAAAACTTTTGCAGCACTGCTTGCACTGGCTTTCAGTCTGGCAGGGTGCGGTGCGGTGGACGGAAGCCCCGTCCGCCCTGCTCCCGGCAGCGCCGGGCAGGGCAGCAGCACAGCGGCTTCCGGTGCCGATTCCGCTGAGCCGGAGCAGCTTGCCGCAATGCGGCAGTTGGCCGGGGAAAACGGAGACCTTGCTGGGGTACTCTATCTGGGCAGCGTTCCGGAGCGCACCACCGATGTGCATGCCGTGCTGGACAGCTTACCGGAACAGCCGTGGCAGTTCGTTGCGGACATTCCGGCAGACCGCTGGGTCACAGCGCCGGGCGGCGGGCGCGAGCTGTACTGCATCTTTGCCGTGCGCAGGGAGGATACGCTTTTTGTCTATGAAAAACAAGACCCCGCGTATCCCGCGCAGCTGGGGAAAGAACTTTACGGCAGGCAGGGTGGCCAGCCCATTCTGCTGCTGTGTAACGGCAGCAGGGAGGACACCATGGTAACGGTCTATTGCAGCACCGGACGCCCGCTGGACTGGAACCCGCAGCTTTCCGGCAGTACCGGGCAGCCGGTACTGCCGGAGGGTGTGGCAGACTTTTCTGCCGGTGTGGAACCCGCTGCTGACCATTGACTACGATAACAGCGCTCCCGACCCCATGGGTGCGAGAAAGGAGAACTTATGAAACGACTGAAACTTCTGGCGGCGCTGCTGGCGCTGACCATTGGCCTTGCAGGCTGCGGCGGGTCGTCCAAGGGCGGCAGCACCCCCAGCTCCAAGCCCGAAAAAATGCTGGACGGAGACAACATGATCGCATCGCCCTCCGCCAAACAGGAGTACACCGAGCCGGAGGACGTGACCTACATGCGCCTTCTGGCAGGGGAGGACGAATACAGCGCCTGCGTGCTGTATCTGGGCGGCTCCTACGAGATCACCACCGATGTGCAGCAGGTGCTGGACAGCCAGACCGACCTGCGGGAGCTGTGGGGCTTTGTCTACGACATCCCGGAGGACCACTACGTTGTATCCCCGGATGGCGGGTGCGATTTGTACTGTATCTTCCCGCAGGACCCGCAGGCCACCCTTTTCGTCTATGAGGTCAGCCTGACAGACGATGCCGAAAACCCGCTCCAGCGCGGCAAACAGCTCTATTACAGTGAGGACGGTCAGCCCATCCTGCTGCTGTGCAACATCAGCGATATCGCCCCCAACACCGAGGTGGAGCTGTACCCCAGCACCGGCGAAGAGCTGGAGTTCAGCCCCTCTCTTTCCGGCGAGAACGGCCATGTGGTGCAGGCAGACGGCGTGTGCGATTTCACCATCTACCCGGATGGGGACGACTGGGAGACCGACACCAGCCCGTGGTCGCTGGAGGGCAACTGGCTGGAGACCGGCCGCGACACCGACGAGGGCTATTTTGACACGGACCCCGCAGACGCCGACCGGATGTGCTTTTTGCCCACCGATGCCGACACCGAAGGCAGCCAGCTGCCCTTCACCGCCAGCTACATCACCCCCTATCCGGAGCTGAACGTGGAGGAAGCCGACCTGTTCTATCAGGAGGGCACCCCGGAGGTACCCTTCCAGACCAATCAGGAGTGGTACGCTACCTTTACCGGGGAGGACGGCTCCCGCTACGCCGTCACCCTGGAGGACGAGGACACCCTTGCCCTGAAGTTCTATATGGACGGCGAAGAGAGCTACCTGAGCCTTGTCAATACGGTCTACTTTGTGCGGCAGGAGGCCATGGGCTGACCGCCGCCGACCCACACCGGGAGGAATGCACCATGAAACACACCAAAAAGATCACCATCCTCCACTCCAACGACCTGCACGGGGATTTTCTGGCAGAGCAGGTGGACGAAAAACTGGTGGGCGGCGTTTCCATGCTGTCCGGCTACATCGAAAAGGTGAGGGCAGAGGAGCCCAACACCATCTACGCCATTGCAGGTGATATGTTCCGGGGCTCGGTCATTGATTCCGAATACAAGGGGCTTTCCACCATCGAGATCATGAACGCCCTTGCCCCGGACGTGGTCACCATCGGCAACCACGAGGTGGACTACGGCATCGCACACCTGCTGTTCATCGAAAAATGTGCCCGGTTCCCCATCATCAACGCAAACCTTTATATCAAAAACACCCCCACCCGGCTGTTTACTCCCTACAAGATCCTGCGCATGGACGGCATGAACATCCTGTTCATCGGCATCATCACCCAGGACGTGATCAACCAGACCAAGTCCGAATCTCTGGTGGGGTCATTTGTGGACACCGCCGCCGCTGCCGCCGAGGTGGGCAAGATCTGCAACGCCCACAACAGCATCGACATTGATTTTACCGTGCTGCTGACTCACATCGGCTTTGAGGAGGACCGCCAGCTGGCCCGCCAGCTGGACCCGGCGTGGGGAGTGGACCTGATCATCGGTGGACACAGCCACACTCTGATGGAGTACGCCATTGAGGAAAACGGCGTCATCATTGCGCAGGCAGGCACCGGTACGGATCAGATCGGGCGCTTTGACATCATTGTGGACACGGACAACAACTGCATTGATTCCTACACATGGCACACCGTGCCCATCTGCGCCGAGACCTGCCCCCGCAACCACGCCATGGAAGAGGTGCTGCATCACTTCATCAGCCGCGTGGACGAGAAATACAGCCATATCGTAGGGCGTTTCCGCCGGGAACTCACCCATCCGGAGCGCACGCAGGAGACAGAACTTGGCAACCTGTTTGCCGATATCTTTACCCGCAGCCTTGGCATTGACGTCATGCTCATCGGTTCCGGCAGCATCCGGGCGCAAAAGCTTGGCCCCATCGTCACCTACGGCGACCTCATCGAGGGCTTCCCCTACGATGACGGCGTGTTCATGTTCAAGGTGACAGGCCAGCAGCTGCGCCAGATGCTCCACTACATGCTGCGGGAGGAGGCCTACACCGGCCACACCGAGTTCTACCAGCTGCCCTCCACATTGCGCCTGCGCTACGACCGACGCAAGGGCGATTTTGATTACCTTACCTACTGCGGCAAGGAGGTGGGCAAGGAGATCAGCGACGACGCTCTGTTCACCGTGGGCTTGCAGAACTACCACTTCAAAAACATCGAAAGCTTTTTCAACATCTCCTACGACACCCTTTGCAAGCTCCAGAAGCCCCGCAGCGTGGCAACCTCCTGTCAGGATATCCTGATGGAGTATTTCCGGGAACACGAGATGCTGGACGCGGCAGTGGACGGCAGAATGACCATTCTGCCCTCTACCGCGCAGACCGGCTGAAACCCTTTACCGCACAGTAAAAACAACGCAAAAAGCGAGGAGCGACCTGCGAGGCAACGATTCTCAAAACGAACACGCCTTGTCAGTGCCATTTTGACGCTGGCTACCTGATGCCGGACGAAACTGCCCTGCGGGAGTTGTCGGAAGGTGTTATCGAGAAGCTGAAACTGCTGACCGATGCCGAGTTTGCCGAACTGGAATTTCCACTGGACTGCTCTTTGCGGCCTGCGGGCGGCGTACATAAAGTATTTTGTTCTTCCAAAAGATATGCTATAATCAAATTATAGCAGTTTGCGTTTTTAATGCACAAGCAACATCCGCAAACTGCATATCGCAAAGATGCCGTTTTGATTGGCACTATTTTTGAAAATTGCGATAGACAAAATTCCTCTCTTCAAGCGATTTCTCCGCAATTTTCCTATGGCTCTGCTCGTATCAAAAATAAGGGACTGAATTTTAATTGTCAAAACGGAGGAACCATTATGGCAATCTTTGAAAAGACCATCCGAAACAAGAATTTTGACAAACTGCTTCGGAAGCTGGAACAAGAAATCCCGGACAGCAGTTGGTCGGCAGATTTAGAGGCAGGCAGTGATTTCAAAGAGGGCGATGCCCGGTGCAGTGTCCGTGTATTTGAACGGTACAGCATGATGGGCGGCAACCGCCTGAGTCTGACACTGACCATGTTCCAGAATGCGGACAGTCCGATCCGGCTGTCTGCCATCACCGCAGGAGGCAGTCAAGCGGTGTTCTTCAAGGTGAATACCCTCGGAGAAGAATCTTTTCTGGACGATGTAAAGGACCTGCTGGAAGAAATTTTGGAGGAATAAGATGTTTTATGCTGGAATTGATCTGCTGTTCAGCATCCTGTTTCCAATCCTGTTCCTTGTGGCTTTGTGCATGATCCTATATACCATCATCGGAAATATCAGCACATGGAACAAAAACAACCATTCGCCGCGGCTGACTGTTCCGGCAACGGTGGTGGCAAAGCACACGGAAGTTTCTCGCCACCATACAGACAATACGATGGCGCATACGTTCACGACCTATTATGTGACCTTTCAGGTAGAGAGCGGCGACCGCATGGAGCTTACCGTAAGTGGTTCGGACTACGGAATGCTTGTGGAGGGCGACATTGGAAAGCTGAGTTTTCAGGGCACCCGCTATCTTGGGTTTGAGCGAAGCTAATTGCAGCACAATATAAGATGCCTAAAAAGCTATTGAAATTTCAGAATATGTTATTTCGCAAAAAAGCAGATGTAATCAACTTGTGCAACACGATGTCTGAATTGGATTTCAGCGATTCGTTATGTACTGAACTCGACAACTCGGAATTTGATAAGGAGCGAAAAGAAAAATGTGTGAAGAATGTTACTCTGATGAAAATAGAATAACACCATTACTAAATCCCTTGGACTGCTTAGAAAACCACACTCAATATATTTGTGGAACTTGTGGACGTTGCATTTGTATTGAACATGACCCAAACAGAGGATTACAAAGATGGAATTTTCCTTTTAAGTCATTGGAAATTGCAAAACTTTATTTACGAACAGCCGATTATACAACGAAAAGTTCATGTGGTATTTATGAGATAGAGAACAGTAAAGGCAGAGTATCTTATAAAATATTCGCCGGGAATGAGGATTTACATCTATTCTTGAAAAAGAATAAAGACAAGAAATGCAAACAAATGACACCTGTGTTTAATGTTGGAGAGTATAAAGAATATTCACATACAGAAGTACGAAAATTGACTTCTGATGAAATAAAACAATATATGAGTGAACGTTAAATTCCAGTTTGTCGATGGTTGTCAACTGGGATAGTGTCATAAACTATCGCTCTAAAAAATCATAACCCGCAAAAAAGTGGTCTTGATAGCCGGAAGAAAAGCAGACCTTTGAACATCTGCTGGAGATGGCAGAAAAGTTTGCCGCAAAACACGAATAAAATACCTTAGATTCCATAAGCGAGTGACCTGAAAAGGCCGCTCGCTTTTTTGTTTACAACGAGATTGAAGGGAGGAATGCTACCCCAACGCCAAAAAGTGACCAAGGCAGAATAAATCCCATATTTCCCCTTGCGCTTTTGCTGGAAAACAGGTATAATATACTCTGGATAAAAGGGAGTAAGGGGCGTACTTTAGTTGAAAAACGGGTGCGCTGTGCTGCAGCGACACCCCCGGCAGAAATGCCCGATGCAGTACCGGATGCTTGAGACTTTTATCACATTTTCCCGTTTTGGGCTGGATGTGATAAAGGTCTTTTTTTGTGCCTCTGCCGCTATTATTAAAAAGGAGAGATATTATGCTGATCCCTGTTCTGTTATTTATCGTGGGTCTGCTGTGCCTGATCAAGGGCGGCGACTGGTTTGTGGACGGTGCCACCGGCATCGCCCGCCGCTTCCATGTGCCGGAGCTGCTCATCGGTGCCACGGTGGTGTCCATCGGTACCACCCTGCCGGAGGTCATGGTGTCCACCACCTCTGCCCTCACCGGTCACGGCGAGATCGCCTACGGCAACGCCATCGGCTCGGTCATCTGCAACGCTGCACTGATCGCCGCCATCACCATTGCGGTGCGCCCGGGCAAGGTTGACCCCAAGAGCCTGCGCACCCCGGTGGCCTTCTTCTTTGTGGCTGCCGCTTTCTATGCCGGTGTGGCCTACACCACCGGCTCCTTCACTCGCCCGGTGGGCCTGATCCTGCTGGCCATGTTCGTGGCTTATATCGTGTGCAACGTGCTGGCTATGAAAAATACCCCCGCCCCGGAAGAGGAAGAGCAGGCTGAGGAAGGCTCCTTTGCCAAGGAGTTGGGGCTGCTGGCCATCGGCGCAGTGCTCATTGCTGTGGGCGCTGACCTGCTGGTGGACAACGGCACCCTCATTGCACAGGCGCTGGGCGTGCCGGAGTCGGTCATTGCGCTGACCTTTGTGGCACTGGGCACCTCGCTGCCGGAGCTGGTCACCGCCATCACCTCGCTGGCCAAGGGTCACGGCGCGCTGTCGCTGGGCAACGTCATCGGTGCAAACGTGTTCAATCTAGTGCTGGTCAGCGGCGTGTCTGTCACGCTGGCACCCTTCAGCATCCCGCAGAACTCCACCATCGCAGGCATGAACGCCTCGCTGGTGATGGATATCCCGGTCATGTTTGCCGTGATGCTGCTGCTCACCCTGCCCGCTCTGATCAAGGGCAAGCTGAGCCGCCCGCAGGGCATTGCACTGCTGTGCATCTATGCCGCCTTCTGCGCCGTGCAGTTCAGCATCTGATCTGTTGTAAACGTAAAATATTTAAGGCTGCTGCACAGGGTTTTGTGCAGCAGCCTTTTTATGTGGGATGATTTTGAATGCGCTCCGCGCCACCTTCCTCCGGTGGGTGAAGGCTTAAGCGGTGGCGGTACAGTTCCCGGCTGACCCGTAAAGTTTCCGGGCGTGTCCGCTCTCCGGGAGAGCGGACACGGGAGCGCCTGAGAGGGCGAGGCAAAACCCTGACGGCTTTGCCTGAGAGGGTAAAAAAATTGGGTCAGAAGCGCCCACAGGCGTTTCTGACCCACAAATAGAACGATATTTTTGTTTTACAGCTGGCAGGCGGTATCGTAGCCGGTGCGGATAGCGTTGGAGATATCCGCAGCCTTGCCGGCGGCATCGCCAATGGAATACACCGGGATGCTGGCAGCTTCCAGCGCAGCAGCGTCAAATTCGTTGGAGCGTGCGCCCATAGCCAGCACGATGTAATCGCAGGGGATGGTCACCTCTGCGCCGTCCTTGTTCTCGCAGACGACAGCGTCCATGCGGAACTCCTTGACCTTGTGGCTGGGGTACTGCTCCACGCCGTAGGTCTTATAGTTTTCCAGCAGGGTGGGCAGAATGGTGGTGCTCTCGCCTGCGGCGATCTTGTCCATCATCTCGATAACGGACACCTTGCAGCCGCGGGCAGCCAGATACTCTGCGGTCTCGCAGCCCACCATGCCGCCGCCGATGACGGCAACCGTGCCGTACACCTGCTGCTCACCGGCCAGAACCTTCCATGCATCGGCTACGTTCACGCTGTCGATGCCGGGGATGCGGGGTGCGGCGCTGTGTGCGCCCACAGCGTTGATGACGGCCTCGAAACCGGCATCCTTCAGCTGCTCTGCGGTGCGGGTCTGACCCATGCACAGGTGCACACCGGCGTTGCAGACCGCGTGGATCAGGTCCTGTGCGGCGCGGCGCATCTCCTCCTTGCGGGGAGGTACGCAGGCAATGTTCAGCTGGCCGCCCAGAGTGGTGGTCTTTTCAAACAGGGTCACGTCATGGCCGCGCAGCGCTGCCACACGGGCGGCTTCCAGACCGGCAGGGCCGCCGCCGAGAACGGCGACCTTCTTTTTCTGCGCTGCGGGCTGGATGCTGCGGGTGTTCTCGTAGCCGTTCTCCGCGTTCAGCACGCAGGAGAGGAACTGACGGTTCTGGATGGCATCGGTGCAGCCCTTGTTGCAGCTGATGCAGCGGCGGATATCGCAGGCCTTCCCGGCAGCGATCTTGGTGCCCCAGTCGGGGTCTGCCAGCAGCGGGCGACCCATGGCAACTATGTCGGCCATGCCGCTCTCGATGACACGCGCAGCCATTTCGGCATCCACGATACGACCCACGGCGCTGACCGGCACATTGACGGCCTTTTTGATGTCCCCGGCGATTTTGACGAAGAAGCCGTAGGGCTGTACGCCCATGGGAGGAATGGTGTCGGCCATGTTGCCGGTGTGGTTGGCCTGCGCAACGTGGAGCATATCCACGCCGTCCTCTACCAGCCACTGGGCAAACTGCACGGCGTCGGCTTCGTCAATGCCGCCCTTGCCGCGCTGCGGGGTGACGATGGACAGCTTGTAGTCGATGACCATATCCGGCACAGCCTTGCGGATGGCGCGGGTCAGCATGCGGGCAAAGCGGACGCGGTTCTCCAGACTGCCGCCGAACTTATCGGTGCGGTGGTTCATGCGGGTGGAGCACAGGCAGCCGTTCAGGCGGTCGCCGTGGATCTGGATGACGTCCACACCGGCCTTCTGTGCACGCACTGCGCAGGCGCACATCTTATCGATGATGGCCATCAGCATCTCCTCGCTGACCTCATCGGTGAAGAACATCATGTCGTGATGCAGGCGCTGACGCATCTCATCAAACTTTTTCTGCATAAACAGACTGTTGATGGCGTCTACGTCGTACTCCGGGTGGAAGAGCTGGACGCCCAGCTTGGTGCCGTAGGCGTGTACGCTGTCGGCCAGTGCCTTGAAGGCAGGGATCTGGCTGTCGTCAAACAGCTTGGGGGTGGGAGAAAAGCTGTTGATGGGTGCCACATCGCCCAGAACGATGTAACCCACACCGCCCTTTGCCAGACGGGTGTAGAAGCCCATGTCCTGCTCGCTGATCATGCCATTTTTCTCGTAGCCGGTGGTCAGCGGGGGGAACATGATGCGGTTTTTAAAGGTCTGTCCGCCCACCTCGATGGGCTGCAGAATCACGTTTTGCATACGAAATCCTCCTTGCAGATACGCTTTGCTTTACAGATTTGCTTTGATGAATGCTGCGGTCTTTTCCTCCACGGCGGCACGGGCTGCCAGCGTGGCAAAGTTGTGGCCGCCGCCTGCAATGGTGTCCACATCGGGTGCGGTGTACACCTGTGCGTAACGGTTGCAGGTGCCCTCGTCCACCAGACGGTCATCGTCGGCGCGCAGCAACAGCACCGGGCCGTTGTAGCCCTTGGCCTCGGTAAAGGGGTCGGGGTGCTTTGCCATCTCGTAGTTAAAGGCCATCTTGTAGCACAGACCCTCCATGTCGGCGTAGTCCTTGCCGGTCTGCATAATGCCGTCGGCGCGCTGGGCGCAGCCGAACCACATCCCGGCGCCCGGGCACAGCAAAATCAGGCCGTGGGGCTGGATGACCGGTGCGCAGGAGGCGGCAATGTAGCCGCCCATGCTCTGGCCGGAGAGGAACAGCTTTTCGCTGTCCACATAGGGCTGTTCAGCGGCCCATGCAAAGATATCCTGTGCATCGGTGTGCAAGCCGTCAAAGCTCATATCCTCGAACTCGCCGTCGCTCTCGCCGTTGCCGTAGAAATCGAACCGGGCGCTGCCGATGCCCTGCGCTGCCAGAGCGCGGGACAGATGGGTGTACATGGACTTGTAGCCGCTGCAGCTGCCGGCAAAGCCGTGCAGATGCACCACAAAGGGTACCTTGCCCTCGGTGTCGGGCAGGGTCACGATGCCGCGCAGGGTGTGGCCATTGCGGTTTTTAAACTGAACCTGTAAGATCTTCATGGTTTACTTGCTCTCCTTTGCGGCGCGGCGAGCCTTCAGCTCGGTCAGCATCTCAGCAGTCTTCTGCTTGGTCAGGGGGTAGACAAAGAACAGGATGGCAACTGCAATGCCGTAGCCCAGGAAGTAGACGCCGGTGTAGCTCTTCCAGATGGCGTTCACAACGCCTGCGGTCTGCACAGCGCCTGCGGTAACGTTGTAGCCGATGGCACCCAGCACAAAGCTGGACAGGCTGCCGGAAATGGCGCTTGCAAGCTTGCGGAAGAAGGAGTAGGTGGAGTAAACGATGCCCTCGTTGCGCTCGCCGGTCTGCAGCTCGTGGTAGTCGATGGCGTCGTTGACCATAGCCCAGATCAGCACCTGCATGCCGGAAGCGCCCAGATAGCAGATACCGTTGATGACGATGAAGGCCACAGGGTTGTGGACGGGGAAGAAGAACAGGATGCCGAACACGATGGCGGCAAAGCCAGCGCCCATGCAGCACCACTCCTTCTTGCCGAACTTGTTGGCCAGAGGCTGGGTGATGGCAAAGGACAGCACAGCGTACAGCACGCTCAGCATACCGGAGACAGCCTGAATTTTAACGTTGCCGAAGAAGTCCTTATATAGGTAGGTGTTCAGACCGTTGACCACGGAAGCACCGATCATGCCGGTCAGGCTGAAGAACATAACGCCCAGCAGAGCCTTATTGTGAGAGATCTCCTTGAGCACATGCAGGTAGTTCAGCTTTTCGCCCTGCGGACGCTCAGGCACTTCCACGCGCTCCTTGCACCATACGCAGGTGATCTGCAGGCACAGCAGACCCAGCATAGCGCAGATGCAGGCCAGCATCAGGAAGCGGCCAGCCACGGGCTGGTTGTCCACATACAGGAACAGGGGGCCGACCATGACCATAACGGTCATGAAGATGGTGCCGCCAAGGCTGCGGTAGCGGGACAGTGCGGTGCGCTGGCTGACATCATCGGTCATCACGCTGGACAGAGTACCGAAGGGCACGTTGACGCAGGTGTACAGCGCCTCGTACAGAACGTAGGTGACGAACATGTAGGCCAGACGCAGGCCGTAGTTGATATTGCCTACATTGAAAAAGCCAAGGATGCACAGCACTGCCATGGGGAAGGAGAAGGCGCGGATCCACGGGATGAACTTGCCGCCCTTGGTGGCCTTGCGGGAGTCCACGATGGCACCGATGATGGGGTCATTCACGGCGTCCCAGATCTTGGTGATCAGCAGCAGGATACCCACGTGGAAGGGGTTGACCTGCAGGATCAGGGTGTAGAAGATCGATAGATACATGGCGCGGTACTGCTCGGTGAAGCAGCAGCCCAGATCGCCCAGCGTATAACCGATCTTGTCCTTCATGGAGAAGGGTCGGATGGTCTTTTTCTGGTCCATTGTGTTTTATCCTCCTTAAAAACAGTGAAACCACGAGACTTTTCGCACAAGTCTCTTTTCTACGTTTGCATTATACGTTAATTTTTCATCAATACATATCCAAAAAATGATTGAAAACTATCGCAAATTGATGTATTATGCAATTATAACAGTTGTACTTTTCTGTTGTGTACAACAATCTGTTACACATGACAGTTTCATGGAGGACTTTTTGGTGAATTATACAGCCAAGCGTTATCTTTTTGAGCAGAGCGCCGTCCGGGAATTTTATTCCGGCGCGTATTATGATTTGTTTCTGGTCATGCGGGGCAGCGGTGTGTTCCGGTGCAGCGAGGTGGTGCTGCCCGCACAGCAGCAGAATCTCATCATCTTCAAGCCCGGTCAGGGCGGCAGACTGGAATACGCCGGTGCTTACGGCCCGCTGGAACTTATTCGGGTGCAGCTGCCCCCCCAGACGCTGGCGCAGCTTTCGGACGCAGATACCGACCTTGAAAAAAGTTTCAACGTGGTGCCCTTCCAGCAGGTGGCTGTGCGCCCGGACAGCCAGATCTATATGCTGCTGAAAAACCTTGCCCGGAAGCTGCTGATGCTCCCGCAGGAGCGCACCCAGTTCGGTGCAGCGGTGTTCGAGCACGGTATTTTGCAAATGTTTGTGGTGCTGGCGCTGCGTGCCTGCATCCATGCGGAGTTCCACACCGCATCGGTCAGCCGCCACCACCTGATGCTGGACGAGGTGTTTTTGTTTATTCAGGCGCACCTTACCGAGGAACTGACGCTGGAGCGGCTGGAAAAGGAGTTTTTCGTCTCCCGGGAACATATTGCCAGGGAATTCAAACGCCAGACCGGGCAGACGGTGCACCGCTATATCGTAAAGGCGCGGTTAGACCGCTGCTGCACCCTCATCGAGCAGGGGCTGCCCATCACCGAGGTGTACAAGACCAGCGGCTTTGGCGGTTACAACCACTTTTTCCGCGCCTTCAAAAAGGAGTACGGCATGACCCCCAAGGAGTACTTCCACACCACCCGGCAGGACGCCCGGGGATGAATCCGGCAAAAGCAGCGCCGTCTGCGCCTGTGAAAAAAGCCGCCCGGTTCGCATCCGACTTCAGGGTTCGGAGCCCGGCATGGTCTGCCAAAGTTTTTTAGGTATAAAAACGCCGCATCGTACAAAACGATGCGGCAAAAACGAAAGTCTCCCCGGTAGACATTCCTACTGGTTGGGACCCGCGCACGAAGCAACAGCGACGAGTTGCGTTAGCTGATTTTTCCGCAGCCCCTTGGCGGGGCTTTGAAAAATTAGAACGCGGCCCCAACAGCTCCTCCCTGTTTCAGCCACTGGCTGCGGTCGTCGCCGTTGCACTGGGCTGATTGCTTACCCTGCCTACGGCAGGGCCGTGCTGTTCGAATCCCTCCAGGTCCCAAAGCCAGCGTTTGACTTATGTGCACACAAAAGAAAAGCAGCAGCGTTAAAATTACGCTGCTGCTAAAAGTGGACCTAGAGGGATTCGAACCCTTGACCTCTCGGATGCGAACCGAACGCTCTCCCAACAGTCTCGCTTTTGTGTACACCTTATGCACTGCGAGAAAAGAAAAATCAACGTGTATTCGTCCATATAAAATGTTCTGCCATCCAAACGACCTTTCTCGCTCGCAAGTATGGTCTCCAAGCCGCAGATTTTCGAGATGATGCAGTTTGGGGCGTAATATGGTTGGCGGACAAGTGAGCTACAGGCCCTTGAGATGTAACTCACTTGGGGTTCAGATGTATCGCATCCCAATTCACAATAAAATACGATGTAACGTAAAAGCGCAACTTCTACTCGGAAAGAATGGAAGCTGCGCTTTTTACATTTGACAACAAGTTGTAGATTGACAATAGGACTCATACACGATAAACTTTATATAGTATTATGTAGATCAGAAGGAGGCCAAACCATGAGCGTCAAGTACACTACCCCTGCCCAGCACGAGAGCAACCTCCGCAATGTGTATGGAACCTTTGCCATTGAGGGCATGACCATCAGCAAGGACACGCGCAGCAACCTTGACCGCATTGGCAGCGGTCAAGCCAGCTATCAGCAAATCGTGAATGAACTGCGTGCAAAGTACGTGAAGAAGGGCTGATTATGTTCTCGAAGACTGAACATCATTCATCCCTTCCGCGAGGGAAATGGCCGCAGCACCCGTGAACTGATTCGCTGCATGGCGTTGGAATATGGTCTGCACATCAACTGGGGCAACACTGACCGGGAAACCTTGATCAACGCCGCAATCGCTGCCGTAGACGATGATATGGCATTCTGTGATGTTCTAAGACAGTGCGTTGAAACGAAAAACTAGCAAAAAATGTCCTGCCGGGATACGGCAGGAGCGACAGCATCCCCGGTAGACATTCCTACTGGTTGGAACCCACGGGCTAGCCAAAGCCCCACTGGGGCTTTGGCTGCCAGCTGCGGCTGGCCGCCCTTTTCGAATCCTCTCTAGGTCAGCATAAAAAGCAAAACGCCCTGCCGGGATACGGCAGGACGTTTTGTTTTTTATGGACCTAGAGGGATTCGAACCCTTGACCTCTCGGATGCGAACCGAACGCTCTCCCAGCTGAGCTATAGGCCCATATTGACAAGATGATTTGCGACGCTGTTAGTTTACCTCTTTTTGGAGAGTTTGTCAAGGAGTTTTGTGAGGCGGCGAAGGGAAGCGGATGAAAATGGTTGTAATTTCCGGAAAAGTGCGGTAAGCTGGAAGCAAGTCCAATCAAAACTGCACGGCCCCGGCGGGCCGTCAAACCGGAAGTGAGGAGAACCAGGATGCTCAAACAAAGTCAGATCGATCTCTGCGGGTGGGTGGATTTTACCCGCGAAGTGCCGCTGCTGGGGCGGGACGAGGCGTTTTCGTTTGCCTGCGCGGGCTGCGGGGACTGCTGCCGGGGGCGGGAGGACATCGTGCTGTCCGGATTCGATCTATGGCGGATCGCGGCGCGGCTGCGGCTGCCGACGCGGACGGTGGCGCGGGCGTTTTGCAAGGCGTCCATTGGGCAGGTGAGCCGTCTGCCGGTGCTGCGGCTGGCTCCGGTGCGGGAGGAGGGGAACAACTGCCCCTTCCTGACCGAAGACCACTGCGCCATCCATGAGGCGGAACCGCTGGTCTGTGCGCTCTATCCGCTGGCGCAGGAGATCACCAGGGAAGGGGAGGTCGGCTACTTTTTGCAGCCCACCCGTTGCGGCGGGCAGGTGTTTGAGGCAAAGGTGGGGGACTATCTGGCCCGGTACGATGTCCCGGCGCGGGAGGCGACGGATGTGCGCTGGGCGCAGACCTGCCTTGCGTTGGAAGACCGGGTGGAGGCGCTGGAAGCGCTCTTTGAGCCGGTCTTCCTCCGGCGGATGCAGCAGAAATTGTGGCAGGCGCTCTATTATCAATATGAGATCACGCAGCCGTTTCTGCCGCAACTGGAGAAAAATCTCGTCTGGCTGGAGGCGGAACTCGAAAAGCTGTCCGCGCTGCAACGGCGCAGGAACGCGCGTTTTGATGAATCCATCGAAAAAATCGAACGATAAAATTACTTCCATCGATAACTTGGGCTGCGGACGGATTGTATTCGGGCAGGAAATGTGCTATACTTCACGAGTGTAAAGCGGACGTGAAAAGCCGCTTGAGAAAACGCTTTCCTGCGGCATCCTGTGGCCGCGAAACGGAAATTGAGGGAGTAATCATTATGCGTAAAATCACTCGTCGTTCGTTCCTGTCTGCTGCCGCTGTCTGCGGTGCAGCTGCTGCTCTGACTGCCTGCGGCGGTTCCGCCTCCAGTGCAGCCTCCTCCACGGCTTCGTCTGTGGCTTCCACGGCCGCTTCGGCCGCAGCTGACGGCAAGAGCTATACCATCGGCATCTGCCAGCTGGTCGAGCATGCCGCTCTGGACGCTGCAACGCAGGGCTTTGAAGACGCCCTGACCGAGCAGTTCGGCGACAATGTGAAGTTCGATTTCCAGAATGCACAGAACGACTCCGCGACCTGCGCCACCATCGCCAACGGCTTTGTCTCCGCAAGCGTGGACCTGATCATGGCAAATGCAACGCCTGCCCTGCAGGCTGCACAGGCTGCCACCAACAGCATTCCCATTCTGGGCACCTCCGTCACCGAATACGGTGTGGCACTGGGCCTGACCGACTTTGACGGCACCGTGGGCGGCAATGTCTCCGGCACTTCCGACCTGGCCCCGCTGGACCAGCAGGCGGAGATGATCACCGAGTGGCTGCCCGACGCCAAGAAGGTCGGCCTACTCTACTGCTCCGCCGAGGCCAACAGCCAGTATCAGGTGGATGAAGTCCAGAAGTATCTGGAGGCTGCCGGTGTCACCGCTACCCAGTATTCCTTCTCCGACTCCAACGACCTGGCTTCCGTCTGCCAGAAGGCTGCGGACGAGAACGACGCCGTCTATGTCCCCACCGACAATACCTGCGCTGCCAACACCGGCATCATCGACGGCATCTGCCGCCCGGCCAAGAAGCCCGTGTTCGCCGGTGAGGAGGGTATCTGCTCCGGCTGCGGCGTGGCCACCCTGTCCATCAGCTACTACGACTTGGGCTACACCACCGGTGAGATGGCTGCCAAGATCCTGACCGGCGAGGCCGACATTTCGGAGATGCCCATCGAGTACACCGATGTGACCAAGAAATACAACAAGACCATCTGCGCGGACCTGGGCCTGACTGTTCCGGAAGGCTACGAGGCTATCGAGGGGTGATCCGCACAGCGGGCGGCAGAGCAAAGGCTCCGCTGCTGCGAAAAACAGGATAAAATACAGCGGAGGAGAGTGGAAAACGCGCTTCTCCGCTTTTCCCGTATGAACGCGGGAACGAAAAAAGTGTATCGTTTGGAGGTTTTATTTTGGAACTGCTTGCTAGACTTGCCAACCTGCCTGGTGCGCTGCCCGGCGCCTGTGCGCAGGGCCTCATCTGGGGCATCATGGCCATTGGTGTGTACCTGACCTACCGCATCCTCGATGTCGCAGACCTGACCGTGGACGGCTCCTTCGGCACCGGCGGCGCGGTCTGCGTCATGTGCCTGCTCTCCGGCATGAACGTCTGGGCGGCGCTCTTCGTGGCGCTGCTGGCGGGCCTTGCCACTGGTCTGGTCACCGGCCTGCTCCATACCTTTATGGGCATCCCGGCCATCCTTGCCGGCATCCTGACCCAGCTGGCCCTCTATTCCATCAACCTGAAGATCATGGGCAAGGCCAACCAGTCCATCAATGTGGACAAGTACGACCTGCTCCTCTCGCTGCGCTGGGTCAAGGAATTTGCCCTGCACAACCCCATCGTGATGGTCATCCTCGTCACGGCGGTACTCATCGGGGTGCTGTACTGGTTCTTCGGCACCGAGCTGGGCTGCGGCATCCGTGCCACCGGCTCCAACCCCGCCATGTCCCGCGCACAGGGCATCAACACCAGCTTCAATGTGGTGCTGGGTCTGGCCGTCTCCAATGGTCTGGTCGCACTGTCCGGTGCGTTGCTGAGCCAGTATCAGGGCTTTGCAGATGTCAGCATGGGCCGCGGTGCCATCGTCATCGGTCTGGCTGCTGTCATCATCGGTGAGGCCGTGTTTGGCCGCATCTTCCAGAACTTTGCACTCAAGCTGGTGTCCGTTTCGCTGGGTGCGATCATCTATTACATCGTCATCCAGCTGGTGCTGACCCTCGGCTTTGACGCAAACCTGCTCAAGCTGCTCAGCGCTTCCGTGGTGGCCATCTTCCTGGCGGTGCCTTACTGGAAGAGCCGGTACTTCGCAAAGCCGACTGCAAAAAAGAAGGAGGGTGCGAAAAATGCTTGAGATCCAGAATGTCTCCAAGACCTTCAATGCAGGCACGGTCAATGAGAAAACGGCCTTGAACGGGCTGAACCTGAAGCTGAACGAGGGCGACTTCGTCACCGTCATCGGCGGCAACGGTGCGGGCAAATCCACCATGCTGAACGCGGTGGCCGGTGTCTGGCCCATAGACGAGGGCAAGATTTTGATCGACGGCATCGACGTCACCAAACTGAGCGAGCACCAGCGCGCCGCCTACATCGGCCGCGTCTTTCAGGACCCCATGACCGGCACGGCCGCCACCATGCAGATCGAAGAGAACCTCGCCCTGGCCGCCCGGCGCGGCAAGCGGCGCGGCCTGCGGGTCGGCATCACCAAGGCCGAACGGGAGCGCTACCGCGAACTGCTCAAGAGCCTGGACCTGGGCCTGGAAGACCGCCTGACCGCCCGCGTGGGTCTGCTGTCCGGCGGCCAGCGCCAGGCGCTGACCCTGCTGATGGCGACCATGAACAAGCCCAAGCTCCTGCTGCTGGATGAGCACACCGCCGCCCTTGACCCGAAGACGGCGCTCAAGGTGCTGACCCTCTCGGCCAAGATCGTGGAGGAAAACCACCTGACCACCATGATGATCACCCACAACATGAAGGATGCCATCAAGTACGGCAACCGCCTCATCATGATGTACGAGGGCCACATCATCTACGATGTCTCCGGGGAGGAGAAGAAGAAGCTGCAAGTCTCCGACCTGCTGGCCAAGTTCCAGATCGCCAGCGGCGGCGAGTTTGCAAACGACCGCATGATCCTGTCCTGATCCGGTTCTGAGGAAAGGGCGTCCTGCCTGTACATGGGTGGGACGCCCTTTTTCTGCGCCCGGATTGCAATCGTAAGAAAAAAAGTGTACAATAAGGGTAGATTTTATGATTTACACGAAAGGAGGAGACCGGATGAGTCGCGAGATCGTAAACAGTGTGCTGCTGTTGTGGGGCAGTCTGTTCTGTGCGGTGTCGAGTCTGTACTTCTGGATCACAAAAAATTATCGGACGGAGAAGCGAGGCTGGATCTACCGGATGCAGGTCTCGACATCGGTGCTGCTGTTCTGCGATGCGATGACGAACCTGTTCCGGGGCAGGCCGGACCTGCTGGGGTTCTGGATGGTCCGCATCAGCAATTTTTTCAACTTTTTCCTCGTGGAGCTGACGTTGCTGTTTTTTCACTATTACATCTGTGCAATGCTTCTGACGCCGGAAGAGAACGCAGCCCTCAAGCGGGTGAAGGTGGTGCGGGCCATTTGCTGTGTGGGTCTTGCACTGGTGATCGTATCGCAGTTCACCGGGCTGTACTATACGTTCGATGCGTCCAATGTCTACCACCGTACTGCAGGGTATCCCATTTCCATGATCGTTCCGGTGGTGGCCATGGCGTTGGACGCCAGCCTGCTGCTGCAATACCGGGCGCGCATCAGCCGCGGCATGTTTCTGGCGACGGGGTCCTATCTGGTGCTGCCGCTGCTCGCAATCTCGATCCAGATCGTGCACTACGGCCTGGCGCTGGTCGATCTGGCCATCGGCGTTGCGATGGTCCTGATGTTCCTGGTCTCCATCAAGGAGCAGAACGAAGAGATGCTCCGGCTGGAAACGAGCCGGGCGCATCTGGCGGAAAAGCTGGACATCGCCACGGTGCTGAACCGCTGCGTCGAGAAGCTCTCCGGCGGCGGGCACGATCTGGACAAAGCGACCCATGACCTGCTGGGTGTCATCAATGACTATTTTTGTGCAGACCGCAGCTATGTTTATGAGCTTAACGCAGCCAACGGCATCGCTGTGAACACCCACGAGTTCGTCCGGGATGGTGTGAGCGCTGAAAAGGATAATTTGCAAAAAGTTCCGGTGGAGATCATTGCCTCCTGGCTGGAGGCCTTTGAACGGGACGGGATCTATTTCATGGAGGATGTCGGGCAGGTAAAAGGCACGGAGCTGTATGCGATGATGCAGCAGCAGAACGTGCAGCGCCTGCTGGCGGTGCCACTGCGGCGGGAAACGCGCATCATCGGTTTTCTGGGCGTCGATAACCCCAGAGAACATTCGCATGACCCGACGCTGCTGTCCTCCCTCCAGTTCTTCGTCACCAACAGTCTGGAACAGAAAAAGGTGCAGGAAAAGCTGTATCGCCTGAGCTATCGGGATACTCTGACCGGGCTGGACAACCGCAACCGGTATATGGAGCTGCTGGAGGCAGGAAAGGAGAACGCGCTGAAACAGGTGGGCGGCATTTACATGGACCTCAACGGCCTGAAGCGCTGCAACGACTGCTTCGGCCATGCGGCGGGCGACGCCCTGATCTGCCGTGCAGCTGATGCGCTGAACGATGTGTTCCCCGGTGAAGCCTGCCGCATCGGCGGGGACGAGTTCGTGGTCATCTGCTGCCCGGTCACGCAGGAAACATTTGAACAGCAGGTGGAAGCTCTGCGGGCGGCACTGGTCCGCCATCAGGTGGATGCAGCAATCGGCTCGTTCTGGCAGTCGTTGGTCGAAGACCTGCCCGCCTTCCTCCGCGAAGCCGACGACCGGATGTACAGGGAAAAAGAACGCCAGAAGCGCGCAGCGCGGCCCTCGGTTTAGGCGAACCGTTCTGGATACAATCAAACATATAAT